>JAYYRF010000803.1:0-6211 GCA_036127535.1 Myxococcota bacterium
ACAATGCATGAAGGGTCGCATGTGCACCTTTCTCCGCATCGGTCACCCCCATGAAGAAGCGAACGGCCCAGCCGGTGAGCGCTTGCACAAAGGCGGGAACGATGTGGCGCTGTAAGTTGGTTTCGATCCATCCGGGATGAACGCTCACGGCTGTTACCTGGCATCCCTCCAAACGCCGCGCCAACGCTTTTGCGTGAAGAAAGTTGGCGAGTTTGGACTGTCCATAAGCGATCCAACGATTGTACTTTCGTTTTTCAAAATGCAGATCGTCAAAATCGATATCGCTGCGCTCTATGTTTCCTGGAAGAGAATCATGCGCGCTGCTGGTCAATATGACGATACGGGACGGCGCTGACTTTTTAAGTGTATTCAATAAGAGCTCACACAGCAGAAAGTGTCCCAAATGGTTTACGCCAAATTGCAGTTCAAAACCGTTGGTGGTTTTGCGATACGGTGCGGCCATTACGCCAGCATTGTTGACCAACGCGTCCAACCGATCATATTCCTCATGAAAATGCTCGACAAAGCGCCGTACGCTGCTGAGATCGGATAAGTCGAGCTGCATAAACTGTGCTACACCAGGCAAGTTTTGCGCCGCGATCCGCTGCGAGGCATCCTCTGCCAGTTTGGGGTTTCGACAGGCCATGATCACTGTTGCACCCTGTTTTACGAGCTGTTGCGTCGTTGTAAATCCAATGCCGGAATTGGCTCCGGTGACGATGTATGTCTTTTCGCGCAAGTCTTTCTCGAACAGCTTGGGATCACACAAAATGGGTTTTGGAATCATAGCCATATCGACGCTCCTGGGGTTTTGATGACAAGTTGTATCTCTCGAATTCATTGGATTTCGGCAGAGCAGCCGCCGCACTAATCTAACTAACTCTCAAAATCGTTTAGCCAATGCAAAAGCGTCTCGGCGCTTTCATCGCGTAGCGCAAAGCGATCGAAGACCTCCTCCTCATCTTGACCGGTCGCCTTTTTGGACAGTATTCCTCTCCGATGAAGGAAAATTATCAAACGCGAGCTCATAGATCGGTTCTCAACGTAACTCCCACCTTATATCCTTTCCGTATGTAAGATTCGCCGCAAAACCTCAGCCAGTTTGCGCGGACGCTCCAAGTGCGGACAATGTCCACACTCGCGAATAATATCACTTTTGACATTCGGGTTGGTGCGGTGCAGGAGCTGTACGGTTTCGGACGGAAATAACGCGTCGTATTCTCCCCAAATAAAGTGGAAGCGCACCGACGTATCCCTCAACTTGGCGTTCATGTAGTGCTGTGGGTCAAATCGATCGGGTACATCTTCGGGGACGTACGTCTGCATATCATCGGCGAGTTTTTGGTACCAAAATCGCTTTCGAATCATTTCGGTGCGCAAGGTAGAACTGATCAACGGTATCGGTTTCATCTCGGTGTGGAAGAGACGCTTCGTAAAAGCGAGATATCCATCTTTATCTTCGATGAAGAAAGGGTTCCCCCCCGAGAAGAATTCTTCGTACAACGGATTGAATCCATCGTTGATGTATCCCGCCGACGAAATCGGCATGCACAAACGCACCAAATCCGGATGGAGAAAGGAGAGATTGCTGGCGATCGCTCCTCCCAAAGAATTACCCGAAATCCAGTACGGCCCCATACCCAACCAACGCAGAAAATCCGACATCCACACCGTGTAATTGTCAATGGTATAGGTCAAATCTTGCAGGGGCTTTGTGGCACCAAAACCGGGTAAGTCGGGAACCACGATGTTGTACTCTTTTCCCAACCGCGCGATCACCAAGAGGAATGTCTCCTTACAGTCACCAAAACCGTGAAGATTGACCAAGGTCTTTGTCGCTCCCCGATCAAACAGCAAGTACGGTATTGGTTCAGCGGTATCCGAAACCATAGACACACCACCGAGTTGTCTCCAACCCTTGCGAAATCGACCGTTCAAAACCTTACGGCCAACCCATGCGCGGGACTCGCGAAGCGCATTTTTTGTATGAGACAACAAAAGACCCCCAACGCATCGACTTCTCGCTACCCAACGATGCCACCAATGCCTCTCAAAAGAATAGCATCAAATTCTGTTTCTTGATCAAAGGTATCGATGATCGATGTCTTCTCCCAACGAAGAGCCGACAATTCTCACTGCCGTTCGCGCATCGTTTATTTCGCAGCCGTAACCGTCTCCGACTGCGTCACTTGAAGCATTTCGATTCATGGATATACGTCGTCTCCCGACCGGCGGGCATCACCGTCAAAGATGATACAAGAACCACTTTCCCTACAGATATCAGACCAATCGTATATCTTGTGGTATGTTCCACCCAATTGTGAGCGTTTTGGTCGCACGAGACTCGAATCCAAAAGTAACAAGATCGCTAAAAAACATGACTCGACAAATTCGAATTTCTCAATTCAGACGTCGTTTCCAACCCATGTATGCGGTTAACCTTTTTTTAGACGATTAAATGATATTTTACGACCGCATAACGGTGGGAAAGATCCGTTATCGGCTTCCGGTTCGAGAAAGGTAATCAAATTTACTTTGTCGGAGAAATGAACTTTATTTACTGGCAAATATTAGGAAATAAGATATTAGCATTCCCCGATAAGCAAACTTATCTATGTATTTTTTTATTTGTAAACAGGAGACGCAAATGAACATCTTCAAATTAACGATTCTTTCCACATTGGTCGCTTGCGGCAGTTTCTCACCCACCGAAGGAGAATGGCAAGCTACAAACTTCGATCTCTCCGCAGATGCGTGTATGCTCGCTGCTACCTATGGCATCACGGGTTCAGACGATTCTTTGTCCCTAACACTGGCCGTTACCGACGATGGTTTCACATCGGCGATTGGTAATGCAACACCCGCGCCTTGCACATTGGATGGCATGAACTACGAATGTACACTCCAGCCTCTCGTATTCGACTTCAACGATGGCTTTGAAGTCGAAGATGGCGATGATCTTCCTGCCTTTGATGCTGTAGCCACCTTTGCGACTACGCTCACCGGAACTTTCACCGATGCCAATACCGCAACCGGAACAACCGGTGCAGAGGGTTCTTGTGAAGGAGATCAGTGTGACGGTGTGATCGCTGCTATCGGCGCACAGTTGGGTACCGATTATGAAATGCCTTGTACAAGCGCCGTTTCCTTTGACTTGAGCGCAGCAAGCGAGTAAACCGCTCCAAAGGAAATCAAAAGACTTGGTTCTCATATCAGAACCAAGTCTTTTTTGTTCTTGATCACGGATGAATCAAGTCAATCCGGCCATTACAAACATAGCGACAATGCAACCAAAACTCATCATCCAACACGCGCTTCGGAGAACATGCTTATCCGCCATATAAAAAAATCCGTAAGCAACGCGCAACACAACATACGATACACAAATGGCATCGAGATAACGTTGCTCAACCGAACAAAGATGGGCAACCAGCACCGCAGCAATAAAGCCCGGTAACACCTCGAGCGTGTTTCGGTGCGCCCAATCCGCTCTTTTTTGACGTCCTTCGAGACCGTCTAAATACTCTCTCGGTCTTCGGTTCTCCTCGATCGGCATACCAAATTTCGCTATTTGATTGAATAGGTAGGGCAGGCAAATCATCACAAAGACACACCAATATGCTATCGTCACAAACGTCTCCTCGATACACAATCCTTATATCACGAAGAAGGCATGGAGAACGGCATCCTGTTCAAAGAGCGGACATTCGTTGTTCCTGTGGCTCGCTGATGTCTTTCAAAGACCACTTGCGTATAAATTGTTGAGATGCACCATCCCAAAACCCAACGGAATCCGGCGCCTTTTCCGGCAAAACAAACGTACCAAAAATCATATCGATAATGGGTATGTCCGCATAATTTGCGCGGTGAACCCCTCTGGCATGATGGAGCATATGATTCTCCGGTCGCGCAATGACATATCCCAACCACTTGGGCGTTCGAATGTTGGTGTGTTCAAAGGTTTGAATGGGAACAAGGATCATCGTTAACCAAAAAGACGTCTCTGCGGTTACACCCAAAAGAACGTGCGACACCAATGCACCCACAAACATGAAAATTATCGTTTCCAAGGGATGGGCGTGGTAAGCAGACCATATATCGAGCCGCTCCGTGCTGTGATGGGTCTGATGAATTCTCCATAGAAAGGGGATGTCGTGTAAGGCACGATGAAAGAGGTATACCAAAACTTCATACACAAAAAGCGTAGGAAGCAGAGCCCACAAACCAAGAGATGACAAATCCCAAAGGGCATAGGGATGAATGAGCCTGTGCATCGCGGGCGCAACCCACTCTCCCATAGCAATGACCAAAGCGAGGTAGGCAATACCGCGAACGGCCCACCGGGGTTCCTTTGGCCAAACGTAACCTTTAAAACAACACTCCAAGAGCGCAAACAGAAAAAATGTGGCAACAATGGTCTGCATTTTCTTCTCTCGTCACCATTTTACCACAACGCAAGATGCAATGTCGGCAATTCGGAGGCCACTTCGAGCGATTTGAACGTCGAACTCCTTTTCGAATCGCCGGCTGTAGGCTAGCACTCAATCCAAAGGAAGGATACGATCGATTTTCTCCATCACGCCCATTGTCTCTTCCAGCGCGCGGATCATTTTTCCATAGTGAGTTACCTCTTCGGATCGGAGTGCTCTTCCGGGTACCGAACGGGTTTTCTTTCTATCCTTGAGCCACTTTTGTGCCGGTTTGTATCCACCGATGTAAAAATTCCAAGCGGCCTGTGATATCCCTTCAAAATATTGGCGCTCGTTGATCCAAACCTTTCCGTTCCAGTTCTCGTTCCCCTGCGAACACGGCCGGACATACGCGATCTCCTCACTCTTTGGGATTATCCTTCCATCTTTGTTTCGGAGCGTTGGACTTGTGCGTTGAGCATCTTCAAAGGTGAGAAGAAGAATGTTTCTCAACTCTTTCCCCTGCTCCACCAACGCCCAAAAAGTATCCGCATCTTCAGGGTACGGCACTCGTGGATAATCTATCTTGAGCAATTCTTCGTAGATACGCCTGTACCGATTGGAGTGTAAAATAGCGAGAACATAGTCTAAAATGTCCCAAGAGGTCAATTTGTCTCCTCGGCCAGATCGATCGGATAAGATATCGACCTTCACAGCCAGCATCTCTGCCATTTGGGAAACGACTGCTTGGCTTAAGTTCGAAATGCGCTCCCCTCGTTCGTAAACGAACAGCGGGGCGACCGGGGCCGCGTTCCCCACCCGTGTCGCCATAATTCCGAATTCGACCAAATGACGAGTGATCTGAATATCTTGCCAATTA
Organism: Myxococcota bacterium; assembly: GCA_036127535.1. GTDB lineage: Bacteria > Myxococcota_A > UBA796 > UBA796 > UBA796. Next base: position 5,290 of record JAYYRF010000803.1, read on the forward strand.
TATGCGCCATTGACGGTTCTCGAGAAAACCAATCCCACATTGTCCCGAAGAAAGTGACGCATTACGGCGTATTGTGGACGAACAAGCAAGTCTCGATCGTATAAAACGTATCGAACGTCAAAGGGACGGTAATGTATCGGGTAGATCGCCATCTCTTCTTTGTTTTGACAAATACTCTTGAGTGAGCGTAATTTTTGCTTCTTGGATCGAAACGTCGGATACATCTCGGCCAGTTTATCGACATCATAGCGCCTTAGGTCTTCAAAGCGCTTCTTGAGCATTTCTGCACGCATGTCGATAAACATACCGTCCCAACCAGATATCAACCCAACCGAGAGAACGTTTGCTCTCGTATTCGGCTGGGTTCGAAACAGGTCGATTAAAGAGAACCCCTTCGTATACGAGACCACCTTCGAAACATCCTTGGGGATCATAAAGTGATAGGAAAAACATTCGGTTAAGGGTAACAGAGCGTTCCAAGGAACGGTTCCCATGAATTGCTCTGCAAGAAATCGGCATTTTTTCTGCGCGGATCCGTACAGTTCGTGATGGTACAAGGTTCCATATGTCCGATTTGTCTCCTTGGTTTTGAGGAAGACGTTAATAGCTATCCCCTGCATAATTTGAAAGATGTTCTCATCTTTAGAGCCATCCTTCGCCATCTCCTGTCGCCGCGTGTTACCGTGTAGGTCCAAGACGAACAGGGTGTCGAACGTTGTCCACAAGCTCCACCGCATTCCTCGAAACGTGGGGTTGTCTAAGAACCCGTGGGGATTGATGTATGCCAGTATGCCGACTTTTGCGCGCTCGATGTAATCTTGCCCCATTCGGATAAACTTTACATAGTCATCGTTGAGCCATTTGGGATTCCGTTCCCGTAGTTTTTGTTTCCCTCCGGGTTCTGTTTTGTAAGTATCCATAA
>JAYYRF010000804.1:0-3611 GCA_036127535.1 Myxococcota bacterium
GCGTATCGCAGAAGCGAAGAGCGGTTGGCAAGCCGAAGAAGAAGCGCGGGTTCATGCATTGGAAGAAGCCCATCAAGATGCCTTGTCGCAGCAGGAAGAGCGGCTCTCTACGCAAGTGGACATACTTCGTTCACAACTTGCGTCCGTAGAATCAGATTTATCCTCTCGATTGGACGAAGATGCGGTTGCATCGCGTATCGCAGAAGCGAAGAGCGGTTGGCAAGCCGAAGAAGAAGCGCGACTTCGCAACCTTCAACAAACACACCAAAACAACCTGGCTGAAAAAGATTCTGCGCATGCGCAAGCGTTGGCGATTGCGAATGATCGTTTTGCGGCACAAAAAGAGACTTGGGAAAATACGAAATCTACTTTACAGAAAGATCTCAACGAAGAGAAAGCGCGTACAAATGACGTAGAAGAACGACTCGAAATCTCAGAAGTTCTTCTCGGCGAAGCGCGCGATTCCGCTGTACAGGCGTCTACGGATTTGTTTGCTTTACAAGCCGAATTAAAGAGCTCAAAGGATGAGATTACGCGTTTGAACCATCAACTGGCGGAATTGGCTACACAACCGTTAAAAGCAGAAGTTTCCAGCAAGCAGCGTGCTCTAGAAGAAGAAAAGCAGCGTTTGAAAGCTGAAAATATCGAATTGTCGGATGCTCTACAGGAAGCCCGCCGTCGGTTGGAAGATGCAAAAAGTGATTCGGAAAAACAATCAGCAGCCATTGCGGAAAAAGCAACGCAAGATGCCTTGGCGGAGCTCAGCGATGAGCAGCAACGCTTGGAGCAAGTACAAAAGAAACTGCAAGATGAAAATAAAATTTTGTTACAGGTATCACAAGATCAAAAAGTGCAGATTGAGCAATTGAAGAAGATGCTCGAAGAAGAAAAAGAATCCATCGAAAAGCGCATGCAAGACAAAGAAGCAGAATTGATGAAGGAACTGAAGCAGCTAAAGTTAGCCAAGAATATAGCGGAATCTGCGCGCCAAGAATTATTGATTAAGAACAAGAGTGTTCGCGGAAAATTGCGAAGTCATTTTGACCAACTACGTACCGAGTTAAAGCAGGCTCGAAGTGATTTATCGAAGTTTCAGGGGGAGTCGGACGTTAAAAAGTTACCCGACTGGCCCTTTGAGGATGACGAATACTTTTAAAGGAAAGTGGACGCTCTTGCCCTAGCATTGTACGATAGTATAAGCTCATTGAACGGGGGGAGTATGTCTGATGCAGACCGTTTAATCGAAACCATACGCACATCTATTATCGGTGATGGAATTGTGATTGACGGGCCCTACGGGCCACGCCGCGTAACGTACGCAGACTATACGGCATCCGGACGCTCCCTGCGGTTCATAGAAGATTTTATACAAGATGAGGTTCTCCCGATGTATGCGAATACGCATACCGAAACGTCAGGAACGGGATTACAAACAACACGCTTTCGTGAGGACGCGCGCAAAATAATTTTGCGGGCGGTAGGAGCGGGAAAGGACGATCACTTAATCTTCTGTGGTTCTGGCGCAACAGGAGCGATTAACCGTCTCATAGATATCCTAAATATTCGTATTCCTTCCGACTTGAACCACACCTACAGTTTGGACAAAAATATTCCGGAAGAGCAGCGTCCCGTCGTATTTATTGGGCCCTCCGAACACCACTCGAATGAGCTCCCTTGGCGGGAATCGTTGGCAACGGTCATCACGATCGATGAAGACGAAGATGGCCGTATTGATCTAGAACAGCTGGAAACCGAGCTAAAACGTTATCATCAGCGTCCCTTGAAAATCGGCTCTTTCAGCGCTGCCTCGAATGTAACAGGGATTGGCTCTAAAACTGGCGAGATTGCAATCCTGCTTCATCGTTATGGTGCATTGTCATTCTGGGATTTCGCAGCCGCAGGCCCCTATGTTAAAATTGAAATGAACATGAAAGGCGAGGGCGAATACGGGCATCTTGCCTATAAAGACGCCATCTTCATTTCCCCGCATAAATTTATTGGTGGCCCCGGAACACCAGGAATACTGGTAGCAAAGTCAGGTCTTTTTCAAAATACGGTACCCGCGATTCCCGGTGGCGGGACGGTATCCTATGTCAATGAAGCGGAACATCGATACCTGACGGACCCCACCCACCGAGAAGAAGGGGGAACGCCATCGATTGTGGGGGCTATACGAGCGGGATTGATTTTTCAACTCAAAGAATCGGTCGGCTATCAAACGATACGAGAAAAGGAAGAGCGCTTTATTCAACGGGCGATTGCATCATGGGGAGCGAACCCGAACATTCGAATTTTGGGAAATCACAATGCTTGGCGTTTGTCGATCATCTCTTTTATGGTGCGCCACAACGGTCAGACCTTGCACCATAATTTTGTGGTAGCGTTGCTGAACGATCTGTTTGGAATTCAGGCACGAGGGGGGTGCTCTTGTGCAGGACCGTACGGACATCGATTGCTGAATATAGACATGACAACGTCTCATGAATTTGAAAAAGAAGTATTACTAGGGAGTGAGGGTATCAAACCCGGTTGGGCACGGTTGAATTTCAACTATTTTATATCAGAAGAGATCTTTCAGTATATGATTCAGGCAGTTCATTTGGTGGCAAATGAAGGATACAAATTACTGCATCATTATCAGTTTTGTCCCATGACGGGACAATGGGAACACCGAAACAAGCACCAGCATCGTCCCATGTCTCTAGACGATATCCGTTACCGAGGAGGCCGGATGAGTTATCCATCTCGTCGCATGACAGCTCCCGAATGGGTTTTGCCCGATTATTTGGAAGAGGCCCGAGAGATTTTTGCAGCCGCCGAACAAGAAGAACCAGAAGGGGAAGTACTCAATCTAACCGCTGGTTTTGAACGCTTGCGATGGTTCCCGCTCCCAGTAGAGAAAGAGGGAGCCTAACGCGATTGGTAGGCTTCCCAAATTAAATTATCCCATTGGCTATTTTCGCTCCATTGGGTGTCAAAATACGATTCATCCAGAGACCATACGCTTTCCGGAGGCGCATAAATAGAGAGTCCATTGGCACCGGATACATATTCCGCGTTGATGTAGTTGACGATGATGAGATCTTCGAGTTTCTCCTGGGTGCGTTCGGCTTGGGAGCGGATTAACTCAGAGGAACTGTGTTGTTGCAGGGAATTCAATATTCCATGTAGATCTCTGTCCCCCCCATAAGCTCCATCGTAAGAATAGCTTCCTTGGATGCTGCTGTAGAACTCTGTCCATGCCTGTTGGGTAATAATAGAACGAGAAAGAGTATTTAGCTCCGATTCGAACGCGGAGAGATAGGAGAGATCCAGCATCGATAGGGTAAGATCATCTGTTTGGTGAAAGCGAAAGGCAATACTTTCCCCGAGTTCAGGTGTAGTCATTTGAGGTTGGGCAATCAAATCGAGCATGGAATCTTCGTAGTTCCAGCCATCGAAATCTTCGTAGTCTTGTGAGGCGAGATAGAAGTCTGCGTAGGGTTGGACTACATGTGCGATTTCCCAATTTTGCATCGTACAGGCATCCATACCGAGCAGATCGATTTTTCGATTCTGTATATTGTAGATCTGCTCCATTAGAAGAGAGAGTTCGCCATCGGCTACGGATA
>JAYYRF010000805.1:0-2778 GCA_036127535.1 Myxococcota bacterium
AAACAATGCCGAAGCAGAAGGCCTGCTTCGACAACCCGGCGCCGCAGCATACTTTGGCCGTTACGTCAATCGAGAAGGCCGTACCAAAGCACCACCGGCCGTAATCAATAAATTGAGCGACACCTTGAAGAGTTTGGAATCTCTCGCGAAAAAAGACAAGCTCGAAATGACAGATGTGGTTGAGATCAATCGACTAACAAGCGAACTGATGACGATGCTCTAGCGGGCCTTTAATCCGCTCGGTATCGCAAGATAAAAACAGTTAGAACCACATTAAAGAGAATAAATGCCGATAACATTAGCAATGGATGTGCGACATCGGTGTTTTCAAAACCGAGTACATCGGAAAGCTTTCTGAGATGTGTATTTTGCCTGGATGCAAAGTCGTATTCAACGATAGCCAACGACTCGAATGCCCAACGAATCGGTGTAAGATCCGCAATGCGAGATTCCCATACAGATTTTGTCATCAATCGGTACAATTTGATGTAACCGCCGAGCATCAGTTGCGGCAGAAGAATCAACGGAACCAATGAAATTGCGGTAACCTCGGTGTAAGCGACAGATGATAAAAACAATCCGGTACTGATACCGCACGCGGATATCAAAACTAAAATAAGCCACTGGATCAAGAACCAAGCGCTATGAGAGGTTAATCCCCATATACACAGAGCAATGATAAAGGTCTGCAGAGACGCAAGAAGTAATTGATAGGTAAAAATGGATGCGAGATAAGAAGGAATACGAAGTCCTGAACGCCGCTCGCGCAAAAAGATGGGAAAGTCACTCACAATTTCTCTTGCAACATTCGAGCAACCGAGCCAAAAAGCAGCGGCTCCGATGAGAAAAAGTGTGGGATGCATCCCATTTTGTAACTGCATAGCACTAACGATAGCGGGAATTTTTTCAACTTCGGCCGGAATCTCCAACTCCGCCAAGCGAACCCCTTCTCCCAAAAAAAGCAAGCCCAATATCCCACCGATAACGGGAGCTTGGAGTAACTGAATAATAAGAGAAGATCGATCGCGCAATTTACGTTTTCGGTAGCGACCCAAGAGGTTGGAAAACTCAGACCAAAATGGACGCTTTGGTACTTGCAGCACATTCGCTTTTTTGTCGGTCGGCTCTCCTAACCGCTGGACTACAAATTTTTGGTACGTTTTGGACTCCAAGAAACATCTCTCCCAGTCAACTTCTTTTTTGTTAAAAGAAGTGGGGTCTAAAATATCCATCAAGTAGTCTGCGGGGTTCACATTATCGTGGTACTCGACTTCGCTCACCTCTTTAAAATACTCGAGCGTATCCTTACTCGCAGGGCCAAAGTAAGCAAGCCGTCCACCCTTCGCCAACAAAATGATATTATCGATTAAACGGAAGGCTTCTCTACGCGGTTGATGAATGGTCAAAATGACTGTCTTGCCCTGATCTGCCAAAGACCGTAAAATACGGAGTAGCTCGAGTGTAGACGTTGCATCTAAACCTGACGTGGGCTCATCTAGGATCAGCAGTGCTGGCTCTGTAATTAGCTCCATCGCAATATTTAGACGCTTTCTCTGCCCACCATATAGCCCCGTTACTTACCCCCCACCCACAATAAAATCTCGAAGTTGCCCCAGACCCTGGCGGGACAAACGCGACTCGACCGTTTCCGCAACCGCTTCGTCGGGTAGGTCTAAAGGAAGCTTGAGACGAGCCGTATGATACAGTACTTCGTAGACCGTTAAGTCTCGATGCATAATGTCTTCTTGTGGTACATACCCGATTCGATGACGCAATTCGTTCCAATGCGTGTACAGAGAATGTCCGTTCAAGAGTACCTGCCCTTTTTGTGGTTCTTTTTGACCGGAGAGTGCTTCCAAGAGCATGGTCTTACCCGCACCGGATGGCCCCATAATCGCAACAATCTCTCCAGGATAAATACTAAAAGATATATTGTTCAGAACCTGCACTTCGTCGGCAACAAAACGATTTACGTTGGTCACGTCCAATCGCATGTTGTCTTGCACTTGTAGTTGCGTATCGATTCCCCTATCGTTCAACGCTAAGCGAACGCCCCCAATACGGAGTGTTGAAAAATGGGCCAACGAAGCTTGTTTTACGCGCGTTCCGTTAACAAAGGTACCGTTATAGCTATTCAGATCAACAATACTCCATTCTTTATTCCTCACGACCACCTTCGCATGACGCCAAGAGACAGTTGAGTCATCGACAAGAACATCGCATTTCGGATCTCGACCGATGGTTATCACACCGTCATTTGGAAACGTGTAGGTAATATCAACATCACTTCCTTCCGGATCCACCGCGAGGACGGTCGCCCATTGTTCAATTTGATGCTTGGGAATGGGACAAGTACCCAAATGAAGAGAGTCCGAACGGAGCATCATTTCCCAATCATCTCCAACCGGAGCCTTGTTGATAAATGTGCCATTGGTACTTCCCAAATCACGAATAAAAAAGATACCGTTTTCCATTCGAATCTCGGCGTGTTGTCGACTGACAGCCGGCTGATCAACAAGAAGATCAGAATGTGGCGCTTCTCTACCGATCGTTAAAATTTTTCCCACCGCAACGGTATTGTTGTCTTCGATTTCTGTCGTTAGCTGATCTAAAAAATGCGCGCTTAGTAGGCCTACAGAAATGGGATAGGCACCGATTTGAATCGTATCTTTCTTAGAAACCAAGGATTCTTTGGTTCGCTTTCCACGAAAATAGATGCCCCCCTTTGAATTGAGATCAACAATCCGATACATCCCATCGCCCATCTTTTGGATAGAA
>JAYYRF010000806.1:0-7467 GCA_036127535.1 Myxococcota bacterium
GGGGGAGCACCGAAGTTCGCACTGTTTGGAGCGCGACAATGGCTTCCACAGCACCACAAGCAGCTACAAGGTGACCCATCATTGACTTTGTACTGCTCACAGAAACCGCCTGTGCCGCGTTACCAAAGGCGCGATAAATCCCTCGTGTTTCGGATGTGTCATTCATTTTGGTTGAGGTACCATGCGCATTGATATACCCAATCGCTTCCGGAACGAGTTGTGCGTCTCGCAAGGCAGCCTCCATAGATTGTGCTGCGCCACGGCCGTCGGGCGGCGAATCCGTTATACGATACGCATTACACGAACATCCGTATCCGCTGATTTTGCCCAAAATGGCGGCGTTCCGCCGAACGGCGAAATCCCTCTCTTCTAAAATTAAAAATCCTGCCCCTTCACCCAATACAAATCCATCTCTTTCTACATCGAAGGGACGTGATGCCAGCGACGGCTCTTCATTTCGCGTGGACAATGCGCCAAGGAGAGAAAATCCGGTCACCATAATGGGATCGACCAATACATCAACCCCTCCAACAATCATCGCATCAACCTCACCACGCCGAATTCGCAACAAACCTTCTCCAACAGCTTGCGAAGACGAAGTGCAAGCCGTTGAGATAACCGACGAGGGGCCTTTGAGACCCGTGATCTCCCGAATGAGATCAACCGGGGCTTGGGGAGACATGGCTCTGAGCGTTTCTGCGGATGGTATTCTTTGTTGGTCGATTTGAGCAGCCAACTCCTCCAAGTGTGGCCGTGAAGCTTCGGATCCAACCGCAACGCCAACGCGTTCAGATGCTGTATCCAAACCGGACATATGCAACGCTTCTTTTACTGCCTTGTAGGTGAGCTTACCTTTCAGACTGTTCAAAATTGTTTGTGACAAAGGAGAGAGCTTCTCGAATGGCTCCACGTCAAACGAGGGCACTTCGGCTGCAAAGCGAACGGGGAAACCTGTTGGATCGAAACGTTGAATGCGCGCAACACCATTTGCGCCATTGCTCAATGACCGCCAAGTCTCTTTGACGTTGAGTCCAAGAGGTGTAACCATACCGATACCCGTTACAACAATTTCTTTACGCATTAGGTCACCTTTGGACATCCTTTCCACAAACGTTCGAGTTCTGAACGTTCCAGTTGCTCAACCCGCAGACGCTCTTCGTCGTTATCGAGAGGAACAGCATTAAAAACGAACACTTGTTCGGCTTGCGCATGGACTTTGGTACCAACCTTTGCTTTCACATCGACGGCTGCCATCTCCTCACGCAACGTTTTGATTTTTGTCTCCAGTATGATTTCGGTATCCGGAGGGATGAACTTGCGAAACTTGACGCGATTAATAATACTCAAAATCGTAAACGGCCAATCTCCTCGATTGTGCCGCACGGTGTATCCGATGAGCTTACCGGACAACTGAGCCAAGGATTCCATGATCAAGACTCCGGGAACGACCGGAAAACCAGGAAAATGATCTTGAAAAAACGCTTCGGAAGAATGATATGTTTTTCGACCTGAAGCCGACTCATTTGTAATAAGTTCATCGATGGTGTCGATTAAAAACCATCGCATTATTTCTCCTAAAGCATAGTTGATATGTTACCTTTTCCATAACGCCGTTTGACTTATTCACAAAAACAATGAAAAGATAATATGAATACGCTGACAATGATAGCACAATCTCAGGTACAAAAAGAAGGGTAAAATGAAATGATACAAATCGGTTTTATGAGCCTAGTTGGGTGCTGGAAAGATTTCTCTTCTCTTCCGCAAGTTGATATCGATGAAATCCCTTTCGCCAGCAGCGATGCACTCACAGCAGACGCAAAAATTGCGATACTTGAATCTTCTCGAGAATGCCCAGACGGTGAAAAGTCCCCGACCTTTGTCGTCTACCCACCATCGGAGGACCCGCTTCCGGTTGCCGTTATATTTCACTCCAACTCCGCGGCCTTCATCTCAAACTTCGATTTGTCGCAAGGGCGTATTCCGGATCGTTTGACGGCCAGTTGGACAGAGAACAAACTGTGGGAAACCTTAGGGATGTCTCAACACCCCCAAGATCTGTATGAAAACAGTCAAGGATATCTATCAATCGCCCTTTCTAACGCTGGTTTTCTGCAAATCTACCCTGGAAATTGCTGGGGAGATTATTGGCACTCCGATCCGGAACGATACCCCAACGCGGAGCATATCGCTTTAAACACGTCGACGGAGGATACGTCTGCCCCGACGTACTTCGGGTAATTTACACGAATGGGTAGAACGACCGCGGAGAGAACAATTCAGGCTCTCAACGCGCTAAAAAATGATGATACCACCCTCCTTAACGAAGAAGGACTCATCTTCTCACAACCCATCGATCCCACCCAACAACATTGGATCGGACTCGGCGAAGGAGGAAGAGCGATACTGGAATTGCTGTCCCAAGAGGATATTCAATCCAACCTGCCGCAATCCATTATATTCGATAGTAGTCCCTTGGATTTACAACCATATCTAGAAACACCTGAAGCTTTTCCTGTGGAATCAGGCACCCTCAACAAGGTCTTTGTCGGGGAGGAGGGCTATCCGCTCAGCGATCTCTCCTTGTGGTCTTGGCAAAACGTATCTTTTCCGTCACGCGTTGCTCTGATCTGGTCAAACGGAGACAGTAAGATGCCGCAAAATGCCTTCCAAAACGCAGTCTCTAACCTCAACGTAGCAGAGTTTTGGACAGAAGACATCAATCGGAGTGGACACGTGTTTGTTAATTCGGATTTAACACTCGCCCAAAGAACCGTTCAGTTTATGATCTCGGGAGATCCGACCATTCCCGAAGAGCCCTCTGAACCAGCGCAAGAGCCATCGTCCGAAACCGAAGATACCGGCTCAGCCGAGACCGAAGATACCGGGACGGCAGAGAACGAAGAGGCACAAGAATAGGCCGAGCCTAACATCAATTCGGTGTAACGTTCAGATTGTCTTTTCATCAAAATACTCGAATGAGTTGTCCAAAAAAAAAGTGGTGTTCGTAAATTAATGTTGTAAGTTGAAAATCTTTGATATATACTCTTGACATGGCAACACTTTTTCCAAATACTCTTCACGAAGATTTAAATCCCATCACACAAATCTTCTCTCAGATCACTTCTACAGAGTCCTTCAACGCTCGGGAATTGTTGTCTTTTCTTCAGTGTCGCCTCTCTTCTCCATCCATTTTGGAACGACAAACCCTGCGCCTCCTTTCTAACCAAGCTTGTATTCGATTGGATCAAGATCGCGATGGCAGTGTCTCCCGACAAGATCTTCAATCTTACATCCCCAAACTCCTCTCCATATTCCTCGCTCCTCCTCTCCCGAGTCGCTTTCCATCCGAACCTGAAAAAGGCAGCGCCTTTGTCATAAAGCGCGCTGCCCTACAGTTTCAAAACATATCGCACGGTACGGACGTCATCGATTATTCCCTTCTGCACAGTTTCGTACTGCAGCAACTCCCCGTCCTTCTGCCCTGCCGAAAAATCGCAGCCAAACTCGTAACGCTTATCTTGCTCGAAATCTGTATCGGTCATCCCAATGTATCACCGAAGGATCGTAATATTTCGTGTGAGCAGTGGTGTAACACCGCACTGGCACTCTATTTCGAGCCCTAGTATGAAGACCCTACTCTTCATTGGGTTCGGTGGTGCTGCCGGAGCGGTCCTAAGAGCGCTTGTATCGACTTGGCTCAATCCCAAATCTGGATTTCCTTTCGGAACACTAAGTGTGAATATCATCGGTGCTTTTCTACTCGGATTCTTGACGGCGTATACAACGACCCGTATAGATCCAGCATGGAGACCAATCATCGGAACAGGATTTCTCGGAGGCCTGACCACCTTCTCGACCTTTTCGATTGAAACCGTCCAGCTTTTACAAGGGGATCAATGGAAAACCGGAATTATATATCTCTTAGCGCAAATGATTTTGGGTCTTTCTATGGGAGCACTCGGACTGTACCTCGGTCGCTCTCTCTGAAAAGCAAAACAAAGCCATCACAAACGTCTAAAACAATCGAAGAGTCCGAACGAGAGCCACAGAAAAAGGAACGCTTTTATCGATGTAAACAATGTCGAACCCCTGTAGCACTCCAAGGAACCGAATGTTCGATCGGCAAACAGGATGTAGACTCTCTTCAAGTCAACCCACACGGGTACATTCACTACGTACTGACAGTTCGGTCTGCTTTTAATGTCTTTTTATACGGCTCCCCGGTACCTGCTGATAGTTGGTTTCCCGGATACTGTTGGAGACTGTGCATATGCACCCAATGCGCAGCCCATGTCGGATGGTCTTATCATCGTCCCGAAGAACCCCAGTACGATTTTATCGGACTCAGGCGGCAAGGGATTTCGAAAGATTAGACTTTCTACTCCCCTGATTGAAGCTCTGGTGATACATTATCCAATCCATTGGAGATAACAAGTGCTCCTTCAATCCATCAAGCTTACAGACGTGGGTAAAGTTCTTGATTTGTGTATCGCTCACGAACGAAATTACATTCTCACACAGAAAAATCAACAGGGACTCCTTCTGTGTGTCGGTCAAAAGCCACTTTGGCACATTAAACTCCCCTTTCTTCCCTCTTTGATGAAAGCATCAAACGCCAATTTACTCGTTTGTGGCTATCGATACATCAAAAATAAAAAAGGCCGCGTACAAAGCCGGCCAAACATCGCCTTTCTGAAATCCAATGGTGAACTACAGTGGCATAAAAAAATTTTTACGGAATCCAAAATCGACGGACAATGTTTAATTTGGGATATTATGACCCTTCCAAACGAAGAGTGCATCGTATCGGTTGTCTTTGAACTCTCGGAGTCTTACACGCTAGAACACATCCGCTTCAGCAACACCGGGGAAATCTTGTGGAAGCAAACCTTACGAAATCTTCAAATCAATCCTCTGTATTTCTATCCACACAAAATTCCTCCTCGATTGTTCCGCAATGGGTCGGTCTTATACAATGTGGGAGCATATGTTCTTGAAAACTCACCCTCAGCAACCAGCGTTATCGGTATCGACATTGATCGAGGAACGCTCAAGGGAACATTCAAATCCAGTATAACGAACGCATTCTACACATCCGCCATACAAGCGCCGAGTGGATTTCTCGCTGTCGCCTGGCAACCGTACGGACAAACCGATGGAGAGAGTGGTATTCTTCTTCTCAACAAACGGTTGAAATGTGTCGGAGAATACAGAACTCCCATCTCTACTTGGAGCGGTATGAGTTGGAACGATAAAAGTCTTGTGATTGCCGGACGGTGCAAAAACGATCGCCGATTCCATCCTGCGATACAAAAACTCGGATCCAATAAATTTACGAAGACTTTTTCTGAGCACAATCTCGTGTCCCACGTTTTGTTACAAGGCCCCATTGTGACCTACCTCGATAAAAATGAACAAAATGACCTTCAAATACACAACCTCATCGTGCGAAACTATGAAACCGATTGGATTTATCAGCCCAGTCATGCCGCTCCTTTGAGCCAACCCATCCTCAAACGCATGTTTTCCCACTACAGTATCGCGTATGGTATTGCCGACAAAGATGTCGTCTTACTCAAGCTTTCCTAGTCTGTTTTAATCTGCACAACCGTAAAAGCATCTCCTCCTTCCTCCGGACGGCCTGCTCGAAATCGGTCTACATATGGTGAACTGGGAAGCCATTTTCGCAGCGACGTCTTTAATATTCCCGTTCCGTGACCATGAAGTAAGTACACTGTCCCACTCTCTTGATCGTCAAAAAACTTCTCTGCAATTCGTTTTGACTCCTCAACTCGCTTGCCCCGCAAATCACATGTATTCCAATCTCCTCTTGGGTCTGCCTTTCCTTTCTTTGCCATACTTGTTTCTGTTTTCAGTACTGGCTGCTTCGGTGCTTTATACGGAGCATGTCGAGAGAGTTCCTCTCGACTACACTCCAGCAACATGCCTCGCACACGTAGTTGATACCGACCTCCCCTCAGCAAACGGATTACTTCGCATCCATCCCCCATAAGCTTGTGCGTAACCCGATCACCCACCCTAATTTCAATTTTCTCCGAAAGCGTCTCAATCTGCTCAACCCGTCCCTCCTCTTGCAGTTCCTTGCGCATATTCCGTAGTGCCGCAACCGTATTACTGGCGCTCTTTAGGCTTGGTTTCTTTTTGAGTTCCGATATCATTTGCTTTATGTGGAGCTCGCGCTGGTATAAGGTGTTTCCAAAGGCGACACGAACCTCCTCTTCTATCTCCTCCTTTCTTCGCTCTTGCTCTTTCCGATACTCCGCCAACTCCCTCCGCTCGTGCTCCAAACGAATCAACTCCAAACGGAGATCCTCCTCGCGCTGTGCGGCAGTGGAACGCAATTCCTCCAATTCGAGGAGCAAATCGCCCAAGTCTCGCTCTCCTTGCGTGAGCAGGCGTCTCGCCTGCTCGATTAAATGCGATGGAAATCGAAGGGTTTGTGCCAGCGCGAGCGCATGAGATTGTCCCACCTCACCGATGGATAATTGATACGTTGGTGAACCATCGTAAAAATCCGCCGCCATCATGGTGTATCTGGAATCCACCTTCGATAGAGCTTTTAAACGACTGAAGTGCGTCGTGACGACCAAACGAGCTCCTCGGTCTAAAAGGTGTTCCATCACGACTTGAGCCAGCGCAGAACCTTGTGCAGGATCCGTCCCCATACCGATCTCGTCTAGCAAAACCAAACTGTTGGGATTCGCAATCTCAACAATTTCCTTCAGACGTACAAGATGACCACTAAACGTGGATAAACCCGTAGTAACTTGCTGTGCATCACCAATGTCAGCTGCCACCAAAGAGAAAAAGTCGATACGAACACCCTCTCGTGCCGGAACCGGAATACCCGCCCGCATCATCCATACCAGTAACCCCAAGGTCTTGAGCGCAATCGTTTTCCCTCCTGCGTTCGGACCGGAAATAATTAGGGCAGCACTCTGTCCATCGATGGAAAAATGATTGGGAACAACATCTACACCGCCAAGCATAAGAACCGGATGCATGACGTCTTGCGCATAAATGCACCCTTGCTCTCCGATTAAAGGCGTTACTCCGTTGAGTTTCTCACCAACCGTCATACGCGCATGACATACATCCAAATCGGCAACAACGTTCATCGAGGAACGGAAGAAATCTATGTGTGTACGAACCAAAAGTGTCAATTCTCTAAATATGCGACGCCGTTCTTGCGCCCATGCGACTTCGAGTTCTTTGAGTTTATTGGCCATGGGAACGAGTACCAGCGGCTCTACATAAAAAGTTTCTCCGGATTGAGAGCGCCCATGAACCAAGCCAACCGATCGCTTGTAAGTCGCCTTCATCGGTAAAACATACCGACCGTTTCTTTCCGTGTAGTACTTTTCCTGGAGCATGGGCGCATAAGACTCAAGACTCTCTTGAAGCTTTTTTTGTATGCTGGCTTTTAAAATGCCGTGTTGGCTT
>JAYYRF010000807.1:0-2827 GCA_036127535.1 Myxococcota bacterium
GCCAAAATTTTGCCTTGTGCTCTACTTTTGTCGATGACGCTTTGCGGATACCAAGTTTTTTCTTCCACGATGCCATCTATCCCCATTGGATTTTCGAGCAGTCCTTTGGGATAAGGTGTAAGCAGCAGCCCGGCTGCAACAATGGAAAAAAAAGACCAATAGATTCTTGACTTACGATAGTCTTCCAGCCAAAACTCGAAGGCGATCAGCAGCATGAGGTACAGCGGCAAAGCCAAACGGCCAAACATAAACCCGCCCCCCGTCTTCAACAAGTAGAGCGCATAACAGAAAATAAATGAAAGCACGAAAAAAGACCGCTTACTCGAAATACTGTGCAAAAGCCCCAAAAGAGCAACCCAATACATGGAAAAGAATAAGCTTAAGTACCGAAAACCATCGTTGAAGCGCACCCCAGAACCTTTGGCGTGGTACGTATTGGGAAGAACATCTCCAAAATACCATATTTTCCACAACAGGTATGTCCCGACAACAGGAAGAATATAGCGCAGGTACCTACCTCGCTCTTGCCAAAACGGAATCAACCCCAAGAGAAGCAACAAACCGCCTTCTGGACGGCATAAAAACGATGCACAGGCCAGAATGGAATACAAGGCGATCCTTCTCTCTTTGATCGCAAAGGCTCCCCATGTGATTAGACATAAAAACATCATGGTTTCCAAGCCGCTTGAAGCATAAATACGCATATGCAGTGCAAAGGCACCGCCAGCCAACGCGACCCACCCAAAACGATACAGCCCCAAGAAGGTTCCCGCATAACAAAAAATACCCACGGTCATGCTCATCGATTCCGGCTGCGCACCGAGAAACTGACACAAAGCCAATAGCAATGTCCAAAGAAAATTACTATATCCCTCGACGTATTCTCCCGGGTTATAGGTTAATCCCTCCCCTTGAACCAAATTCTCTGCGTATCGCAAAGAAAGATAGGCATCGTCACATATCCATTGCTGTTGGGTTGCATCGATGAGAGCAAATGAGATAATGGTGAATAGGCTAAGGTATCTTATGAAACGATTGCTTCGTATCGCCATTCCTGCTTTACTCCTGTCATATGCAAAACCCGTTGATTTCCAAACGGAATTTCAAGCCGAGTCCCCTTGTAGATTTTGTATTCTACAGCAAGATGGTAGGCTTGGTAATATAATCTACCGTGCCGTAACCGGAAACTATGCAGAAGAAGCGAATTTGACCTTCGGCCACTGTTTTGTATGCATTCATTGCCCGGACGCCGATACACCGGCATGCTATGGATGGTGGCCTCAAGATCCCGAAGGTGGCGATTATGAAGGAGATGAAGGGTCTCTCCATCCGGATGCCAAAGAACCGTGGCACAATGCAGATTGTATTGGAATCACCGCAAAAAGAGCAGACGAGCTAATGTCTGTACTCGATCATTACGAAGAATCACACCGGTACCAGGTACTAAACAATGGTGGTACGAGTTGCACAGGATTTTGCAACGAGATGACGGAGCATGCGGGAGCAACCTTGAACCTGCCCTACGGATATCTCACTGTCGCGGGAAACATGAGCATCAAAGGTTCGTCTCTTCGGGTTCGAAATGCAGCGGGTAGTACAACCCTTGATTTGATGAAACAGGTTCAACATGGCACGTATCCCCTTTCCAACGGTTATTTGTGGCTCCGTAACGACCTGCCAAACGAGCAATAAAAAAGGCGCACATCGTACGCCATTTCTGTCATGGAAGACGAGGCTATGCCCCTTCTTCTCGTCTTACGTTCGCCGCTTCCTCTTCCCCCATCTTTTCGCTTTGGTTGAAGGTCTTGCGGAATACAATCATGCCCAAGGGTGACAGCAATGCCATCCCGCCGATAAACGCCCACGCCATCTCATGACCGGTATAATCGACCATATCCTCGCTGAAATACAAACCCGTAAGCTGATCCGCCATGATGGTCGCAGCAATCTTGCCCAAGAAGTATGGCAAAATGGCCAAAGCGATATATGCTCCTTCTTTTCCTTTCGGGGCAATCTCCGCACTAAACTGCATCAAGCGCGGAGACCAAATCGCCTCTCCGATTGTAAAGATGATGATAAAGACAATTAGTGAGACAAGGAACGGATCTTGGTTTCCAAGGGGAACTTCAAGCCAATAGTCAAAAATCCACGTTCCAAGCCACGTCTGACCAATACCCATGGCAATACTGTCCGGAAGGAAGCATAAGAACACCGATGCACCGGAAACCACCGTCCCAACAATAAGCATCGTGTAGGAACGAATATTGATGGTCAGTGTCGATATCAACGGAACCAAAAATACAATCATATAAGGGTTTAGCAATCCAAAAATACTGGCGATCGGGAAATCATCCCCAAATACACGCATGGCGTAGGCGGGGAACATGACGTGGAAGATATAGAACGTCAAACGAACAAAAACCAAGATTCCCAACATGGCCATGTATATCCAAAACGGCCTTTCTTGGAAATTCTCTTTTAGCTGTTCCACGGTACCTTCCGTCGCTTGACGCACCGAAGACATCGCTCTGTCGAAAAGACCGCCCGCCGAAGCCGAGCCGAGCAAGGACAACAACGCGTACAACACACCACCAATTGCGAAAAGAGCCGCTGTGATTTCGAAGGCCCATACATAGTAACCCGCCTTAACAACGCTCACTTTCCACTCGTGGATTTCTGCTTTGTTCATCATGTAGGCAACCGCGGCAATGGCTGCGGTAAACCCAAGCGAGTACAGCAATTCCTTAACCATTTTGCCACGACGCTCCGCAACACTTCCAACGAGCTCTTCTCTGCTTTTTCCCGCAAGCTTTGGCTCTTTAATCAC
>JAYYRF010000808.1:0-19480 GCA_036127535.1 Myxococcota bacterium
ATCGGATCCAATAACCGAAGTTGATATTAATTTGTATTTTCCTCCATCAAATTGGCATTGTTTTGAACATTTCAATTCGATGGTGGCCGCTTGCCGATGGAGACACATGCATTAATCATTACATTCCCTCTTAATGTTGAAGGATACAAAATGAAGAGAATGTCAGATGTAGAAGATTGCGTTGCCCATATTCTGGAGCAGATTGGATTTGATATCGTTCTCGGTGTTCCACTGGGACTGGGTAAGCCCAATCAATTGGTGAATGCTTTGTACCGGCGTGCAAAATCCAATCCGGAGATACAGTTACATATTATTACCGCGTTGTCCTTGGAAAAGCCCCGACCCAAAAATGAAATTGAAGCGAAGTTGTTGGTGCCGTTTATCGAGCGCGTTTTTGGTGGCTATCACGAACTGGTATACATGAACGATCAGCGCAACGGCCAACTACCGGACAATGTTCGCGTCTCGGATTTTTACTTTAAAGCGGGTTCAATGAAGCATGTTGAGCGTGCGCAGAAGGATTATATCTGCACCAATTACACCTTTGTTTGTCGAGAGCTTTTGGAGCGCGGGGTCAATGTTTTGGCACAAATGGTCGCCCGAAAAGAGGTCGATGGTACCGAGATGCTCAGCTTGGGCTCCAATCCCGATGTGACTCTCGATATCGTTCCCAAACTTCTCCAAGATCGGGTGCGCGGACGGAAATTCGTCAGCATAGCACAAGTGCACGAAGAGATGCCGTTTATGTATAACAAAGCGATGGTTCCAATCGATTATTTTGATGTTTTGATCGACAATCCAAACTACAACACGACTCTTTTTGCACCCCCGAATATGTCGGTTCCAATGGCCGATTACGTGGCCGGTCTTCACATTAGTGCACTGATTAAAGATGGTGGTACCCTCCAAATCGGAATTGGTTCTTTGGGGGATGCAATTGTGTACGCTTGTCAGCTTCGGCACAAAGACAATGCTCGATACCGTGAATTGATGGCACATTTGGAAAAGAATTTGTCCTTGATTCATGAGTATGGTGGTTTGGGAACGTTCGAAGAAGGGCTCTACGGGTGCAGCGAAATGTTTATCGAAGGTTTTTTACATCTCATTCAAGCAGGTGTGATCAAACGAGAGGTCTTTGACGATATTTCCCTTCAAAAGCTTCTGAATGCGGGAGAACTGACGACTCCCTTTTCAGAAGATACGTTTGCGGTTCTTCTCCGTCATGGCGTGATTTCCTCCCGCATTACATCCGGGCAATTTGAATACTTAAGGCATTGGGGATTGGTGAAAGAAGGGGTTGCTTGGTCTCCAGAAACCCTCCGCATTGGGCAGGAAGCGATATCCAATGACTTAAGCGATGCGAGGAATCAACAGCGCTTCGTTCAGCTTTGCATGGGGGAATCCTTGAAGAATGGGATTCATATGCACGGTGGTTTCTTCTTGGGTTCGCGAAATTTTTACCAATCCTTGCGCGATTTGACGCGTGCAGAGTCGAAAAAGATTGGCATGAACAGCATCGGGCATATCAACCAGTTGGATTTGAATGTGCCACTTTACACCGCACAAAGGCAGCATGCGCGCTTTATTAATACCGGTATGATGGTGACCCTTAGCGGAGCGGTCGTCTCCGACGGTTTGGAGAACGGGATGGTGGTCTCTGGAGTGGGTGGACAGTATAATTTTGTGGCACAGGCACATGCCCTTGTCGATGCGCGTTCCATCCTGTGCATTCGGAGCACCCGAACCAAAGGCAAAGAGGTTGTCTCTAATATTGTACCTTTCTATGGTCACACCACCATTCCGCGTCATCTGCGCGATATCATCGTTACGGAGTTTGGCGTGGCGGATCTCAGAGGTGCAACCGATGAAGAGATTATCATGCGTCTTCTCAACGTTACAGATTCACGTTTTCAAGCCGACTTGATGGCCTTTGCGAAGAAGAACGGCAAGCTTTCAAAGGATTATGAAATCCCTACGGCCTTTCAAAACAACACGCCCCAAAAGATTGCATCGATGGTCGAAGCCGGTCGCGAGCAGGGACTCTTTCCGGCCTTCCCAATGGGAACGGACTTTACCGATGAAGAGATTGCCCTTGGCAAGAGTCTGCGCGAGATGAAGAAGAAAATGGAAAGTCCAAGAGCCGTGGCCAAAGCCCTCATTCGCACCTTTATTCACAAGTTCAGTCCAGAGCAGGCTTCTCCCTTCTTAGAGCGAATGAGCCTCAAACATCCCAAAACGGCCAAAGAAACCTTGGTGCAGCAACTTTTATTGTTGGAGTTAGAAGACAACGGATATCTCAAGCCCTTGTAGCGAGACGGCTGTTATTTTGCGGGTGTGCAAAGTTGGCTCTCTCCGAGCGTGCAAGCTTTGTCGCGCGCTTGCTCGCTTTCTTGTCGCAAAGATTCACTAAGATCGGCGCAACTGGATGGGTGGTTCATCTCGCAGGCTTTGCGAAGCACGGTTTGACGCTTGCCAATATCGCTGTATTCACCGTGCTCCAATATGGTGGCCGCGTTCAGACATCCGTTTATATCGCCGCTGAGACACGATTTTTGTAGCACGTCTATACCTTTGTCGGCATTCTCTTCTTTCGATGGGAAGAAACAGTGCCGAAGACCCAGTGCATTCATGGTGGTTGAGACGTAGGCCTCTTCATCAACGGGGCTACAGTCAAGAATACAGAAGGCATGCTCGGTACAGGCCTGCGCATTTCCCTTGTCGCAATTTTTTTGAAATACCGCACAAGCCTTGGTCATAAAGCTGGCGTATTCTGTGTTGAAGCCGCGGCCACAAAGCGTTTCGTTGGCGAGTTCCACACAGGCTTTGCCACTGGTTTGATTTTTACACTCTTCGAGATATTGTTTGCGAAGGTGCTCGGGTATATCCATGCCGGCGAAAGAGACGTGAGAGAAGAGTAGAAACATGCGGACTCCGAAAACTGTATTCGCACATTATTTTTGTATGGAAGATTGATTTTATCTACGCTTCATAACGGAGTATACAACAAAATCAATGCAAGGTTTTGGCCAATCGAAATCCATAACCGGAAAGGCGCAGTGTGGGTGCATAGGTCGAACGAAAAGAGAGGCGTAAATCAAAGGGGTTGTTGTGAAAGGCCCCGCCCCGCAGAACTTTTTGTGCACCGAATTCGGTAATGGGATCGACATCGGATGCGGGGAAGTTTTCATCGGACGAATGCATCCATTCCCATACGTTGCCGTGTACGTCATACAGACCATATCCATTGGGTTCCAAAGAGCCCACTTCTTTTGGGCCATCTGGGTCGTTGTTGCCGCAATACCATGCGAAATTGATCAAAGAGGGATTCTCCATGCCGTCGGTGAGCGTCTCGTCCCCATCACAATGATCCCAGTCATAGTTACCGCCTAGCGCAGATCCTTCTCCTGTCCAAAACTCGCTGCGGGTACCCGAACGTGCGGCGATCTCCCACTCTGCTTCGGTGGGAAGACGATATCCGTTGCAAGCGTAGATGTTGTCGAGATCGCTGCGCTCTTCACATGTCACCTCTGTTGTGAAACCTTCACAGACATAGCACGTTTCCAAATGGTGGTACTGTGACCAAACATTGGCGAATTGTGCAGCCATGTGCCAGTTGACTTGTGTCGCGGGTAACTGCGGTGAGCCGGTGTGGGCACCGGTTTTGTCTTTGCGAGAGTCGTAGCCCATGACGTAGGTAAACGACTCTTGATCCAGCTCTGTGGACATGATCTGAAAATTATGCGTGAGCACGTAGCGACCAAGAGGATCCGCGAGAACGTGTCCGTCTTCAGCGATAATATCGATAAAATTCAAGTCATGCGCCTCGAAGGACATTTTTTCTCGCTCGCTTTCGCATCCGAGGACGGTAAAGATGAGGACGGTTCGTATCAAGGAAGAAAGCATAGAAAAGCCATTTGCAAATGCGTTGTTAAGGTCATTGTACGTCCGGATGAATCATATCTGTGTCAGTTTTGTGTCAATCACATTTTTAGAGTTATCTGGTGCCGTTTTTTGAAAAAACGTCGAGCTCGATCCGTTTTGGCGAATATCGCTATTCAGAAAGCGAGCGGCGGATTAATTGAGAGTATGAGAATTCCCATTTTGACAGAAACAGAAAATTGGGTGGTTGTTGCCAAGCCACCGAAATTACTGACCCATGGACACCCCCGATTTCCGGGAGCACCGACCCTTATCGGTAGTGTTGAAGAACAAGAGGGGTGGCCGGTTTGGATCGTGCACCGTTTGGATCGCTCCGCTTCGGGGTGCTTAATTTTGGCCAAGAAGAAAGAGTGGGTACCCGCATTAAAAGACGCTTTGCACAATGCGGAAAAGAGCTATCTCGCGATTGTTCGCGGTTATTTTGACTATGAGGGAGAAGTGGAAATTAACAAAGCGATGAAGGTGAACGGAAAAGAAAAAGAGGCGTTGTCCTTTGTTCGATGCCTTGGGCGGTGTCATGAACCGCGATCCTCTCTTCTACTCGTTCGTCCCCAAACGGGACGTTACCACCAAGTTAGGAGACATGTGCGCGATCTTCATCACCCGGTGTTGGGCGACTCCGAACACGGGGATTCTCACGTCAATCGTTGGTGGCGAGAGCAAATGGGCCTGAAACGCTTGGGGCTCCACGCTTGGTCTCTCAGGTTGGCATTGGAATCTGGAGAAAGCATTGTCGCTCAATGCCCACTCTTCTCCGATCAGTATGACCTCTTTCAAAAAATGCCGTGGTGGTCGATGGTTTTGGAACAACACCCTCGTTTGGGGCTTTCGTCCATCGAGTGGCCACTTTGAACCCGTTGTCGTAAAATATCGTTCACAACGATTCTACTGCTCTTTGGTTTGTATTTGAAAACGCCGTACAATGATGTTTCCATCTTCATCAACGAGTGTGAGGCGGTGGGGGCCGGATTTAGGAGAGAGTGCGAGTTGGTGCATTCGCGTTGTCGAGCCCATATATTCGTCGTTGAGATGCCAATGGATCGTTTTTTTCAAAGAACGATGCGTGGCTTGGAATACGATTTTTCCCAAATCTCCATCGATCTCAACGGGCAGATAGATATCGGCGTTGTTCCGTGGAAAAATGACTGACATGGGCTTGTTGTCCGATTCTGTTTCCATACAATTGTCATTCCACGGAGGAAGCTTTCGATAATGACTGTGTTTTCGAGTGTAGTAGTATTCCATACTGGGTGACAGGACGAACCGTTTTTGCATTTGCATTTGATCGATGCTCGCACATTGTGCATGAAGACGGTGCGTACATCCCGAATTGCAGTGGAATCGTTGGCAATAGTGACAAGGCAAAGATTCCGAGCCGCGAAGGGGGATTTCGGCTAATTCTGCATCGGGACAGTTGATAGATGCCAACATACCCGAATGGGGACAGATCTCTACGACGGATATCCCTTCCATCGGTTTGTTGAACCATTCACTTCCCGGAACGAGACCGAAGAGGTCAAATAAAATGGGTGCTGCCGCTTTTTGTCCGGTTAAATCCGCTCTGCCTTCTCCAGAGGCATTTCCAACCCAAACACCGATTACGGTGTCTGGTGTCATCCCGATTGCCCATGCATCTCGAAAGCCATAGCTGGTGCCTGTTTTCCAAGCCACCTTACGGGAATTTTGAAAAAATCGCCAGTTCTGATGTTCTCTTGGTCGATATACCTCCAATAGCGCCTCCATCGTAAACCAAGCGGCTGCGGGGTCAAATGTATCATTTTCTGAGACGTCTGCATGCCCTTGTTTCCAGTGCACCGTTGTCATTTTGTCTTGGGGGTGCGTTGCATGATTGAGAGACCAAGCGAGGTTTCGGTAGATGGTGCTAAGTTCCCACAACGACCCCTCTGAGCCACCGAGGATTAATGCCAGGCCATATTCAGAGTAGGGGCGGCTCAGAGTTGACATACCCCAATTCTTGAGGCGTCCATAAAAGCGCTCAACCCCGTATTTTCGCAGCATCCAAACTGCAGGAACGTTACGCGAACGCGCAAGTGCCTCCGATGCCGGCAGTGCTCCGACGAAGGTTCGATCGTAATTTTTAGGCGAGAAACCTCCGATGCTGGTTGGTATATCGGGGACGATTTCTCTGGGAAGTAATTCGCCCGTTTCGAGCATGGCAGCATACAGAAGCGGTTTTAGAATACTACCTGTACTTCTGGGAGCGCGGATGATATCGACGTGGTTGCTATGTTGCGTATTATTCGAAGCTGGGATGTTACCAAAGTACGAGAGCACTTCACCGCTCTCTACATCGATAACAATGGCGGCGATGTTGTGGATTTGATTCCCCGATAGCCTTTCGTGGTGTTGAAGAATCCGTTGATGAACCTGACGTTGTAACGCGAGATCGATCGTTGTTACGGTGCGTCCTTCTTCTGCTCGCATTCGATCGAGTAGGTGAGGCGTATTCCTCGGGAGAGCTTTGGGTGGACCCGGTAGGGGTTCGAGTAAGGCGAGTTCTAAATCGGATGCGGAAAAATGTCCGCTGTTGTGTAACGTCTTCAACAAACGATCTCGTTTTTGACGCAGTTGATCTCGATTGCGAGAAATATGAATCGCGGATGGGTTGTTGGGCAGTACGGCGAGCATAGCCGCCTCAGCCCAGGAGAGATCCGAAGGTGATCGTCCGAAGTATCTCCACGTGGCAGCTTCAATACCGACCGTGTTGCCACCAAAGGGGGCGTTGTGAATGTAGCGATTTAATATCTCTTCCTTGGATTGGGCGCTCTCTAGTCTCAATGCCAAGAACATTTCCTTGCATTTTTCCCATAGCGTACGCGGTGGATTTTTTTGAGAGATGCGAACGACCTGCATTGTAATCGTGCTTGCCCCGCTTTTTATACGACCATGCCGTATATTTAGCCAAATCGCACGGCCGAGGGCAATCGGATCTACGCCGATGTGCGAGTAAAACCGCTTATCTTCCATGCGAAGAATCGCGGCCTCAAATTTTTCGTATCGCTCCTTTGTCGGCGGGAAACGCCATTGCTCGTCAGCAGAGATCACCGCGCTGAGCAATCGGCCTTCCCGATCGAGCAAAACCTTGGAATAGGGTACATCCAACTCGATGACGGGTATCAGCCAAAATAGAAACCCGAGGAAGAGAAATATTCCCCCTCCGCGGATTATCCTTTGATTTTTCCGTCGATTACCTCTACCCATTGCCCTTGCTCTCGTGCAAAAATGGTCGGATCATACATGGCTTCCACGGAGACTGGTGGAAGATAGAATTTACCCTTGTAGGCGGTGTGTAGATTGACTTGGAAGGTAAAGCTCGCCTTGGGGGGAAGATCGAAGTAGGTAAAGATGCGATCGTCTTTTACATCTCGGTATTCATAACTGGTACCGACGCCCGAGGATTCGCCGTTTATTTCCCAGCCCGAAGGAATAATATGGGTCAGAGCCACCTCTTCGAGCGTAGAGTTGGTCGTGTTCGTGACGACGATGGTTGCGACCAAATCGGTACCTTGGGCAATTGAACTGGGATCGAGAACGGTTTTCTTACCGTCGGCTTCGCGATAACTCACGCCGATTGTGAGCTTGTTATTCGCGCGATCTTCCGTTCCGATGGGAGGAAGTCCACTCATAATGATGCGAGGATATAGATTTCCAGAATCGGATAGCAATTTGAATGCGGTGGTTTTATTATCTGCCAGCGGCAGTGGTACCGAAACGATTGGCTTCTTACTGCTTACCTTCGTCTCTTTTCCATTGAGCGACCATCGGAAGTCGAAGGATTTTTGAGATCCGTCTACCGTTGCAAAGCGTGCCAGAGAAACCAATGAGTAAGCGATCGTTTGCGTGGATGGATATTGCGCTGCAGAGAGTTTTTCCGAAACAATTTTGGCCAATTTTCCGGCGGCCTCATCTTTTTCCATCCAGACCAAGGTTTCCAAAATCATAGCTTGGTCGCGAAGAGAAGAGCCAAAGGTACCTGAAAGTTCCGTGTATTCCGGAATTGAGGTTGATAAATTCTCTGTGAGTTCCTTTGCGATCTTGGGTTGTTTTGCCAGTTGATAGGCGGCTGCTAAACGCCAACGCGCTGCATCAGACAATTTACTTTCCTTCAATCGGTTCATCGCTCCCAATTGTGCTTTTCCTGCTAAGGCAAGCGTGTAGAGACGATACGCCTGGCTGAGTTGATCTCGGGGCACCGATGAATTCCAGACATTGACCTGGTTTTCTTGGTAGGATACCCACTTCTTTCTCATTTTGCTTGGCACTTTGTATCCCGCTCGCTCCGCCTCGATTAGGAAATGTCCGGCATAGGAGCTACCCCATTCGTTGGCATCCGTTTGTCCAGGCCAGTATGCAAAGCCTCCTGTACTGGTTTGAAAGGACAAAAGCCGTTCGATACCGATATTGATATTGCCTTGAATGTCCTCACTCTTCTCCGATGGCAGCTCGAGTAAGGAGCTTAGATAGAGTTGAGGGAAAACCGACGAGGTTGTCTGTTCTATACAGCCGTGTGGATAACGGATCAGGCTGGTGAGTCGGTTGCTGAGATCCAGCGGCGGTATTCGGGATACTTCGAGGGTTGCACTGTTGCTTCCGGTCAATCCAAAGGGCTTGAGAGACGCATCCCACGACGTTCCTGGCTTGACGGCCTCCTTTTGAGCGAGAAGTTTGTAGATGCTGTTTCCAGGATAGCGCACATCAATTTCAATGCTCTGCGCGGTGGTCTCTTTGCCTCCCTTTGCCTGGATTTTTATCTTGGCTATGCCCGTTTGGTTTTTTACCTTTAGGGCAAAGGTCGCCATTTTATCTCCGGGTGATGGAAATGAGACTTTCTTTTTCTGGTCGCCCAAAATTTCGATTGGTCCTTCTACCTTGAGAGATACATTGGCGGTCTTAATCTTCGGATCAAGCGCGAAGACCGAAACGGGCAAATGCACTTCCTCTTGTGGTCCAATTACACGCGGAAGGGTAGCGAGAACCATTAACGGTGTTTTCACCGGTACAGATTTCTCAACGCTTCCAAAGGCTCCATCTTGGCCTGCAACGACCATTACGCGAACTTCTCCAATGTACTGTCCTATGTCGATATCATGCTTTTTCGTTTCGCCCGCCTGTAGCGCAAAAGGACCCATGAAGCGAACCATTGGAGGGAAACGCTTTGCTTTTGCACCGTTGGCGTTGTCTCCTTCATCGTCCCCACCAATGGACAGCATTCCTTCCAGCGCCATACCATATGCACCGGCGATGTCTCCATAATTATCCCAAGATCGAACACCGAGAGCTTCTCGCTTGTAGAAAGCAGACCATGGTTTGGGGGTTTTGTATCGAGTAAGTCCCAAAAGACCTTCGTCGACGACTGCGAGGGTATATGTCATCGCTTTACCCTCTTTTTCAGAGACGCTTACACTTGCAGTGCTGTTCGGTTCGAATTCCTTTGTGGTTTCGAGTTGGGGAGAAAGTTTGGTCGACGGATCAATGACCTCGACGGGAGCGATTCCGTATAATCGTATGGGAAGATCATTGTTGTTTTCGTGCGGCTGTAAAAGCGTAACATTGGCATAAATATTCGGTGTCATATCAGCCGTTGCTTTAAAGGTGTGTGCGGTGGTCTCTCCCTTTGGTTCTACCCACTCTGTGTACAAGACCTTATTGCCTTTCTCTACCGATAGAAGCATTCTACCGCCTTTCGCCGTTGGAATATTGATGGTAATATCTTCTCCTACGTTGACTTTACTGTTTTGGGCTGTCACGCTGAGGACGCTCGCGCCGCCTGGATTGTCGGCTTGACCGCGACCTGCCCATCCGGGCCAATCGATATAGAGAATTTTGGTCGATTGATGGGTGCCATTTTTATCTTCCGCAACCAAGAGATATCGTCCCCAAGATGGGTACTTTACCTCAAAATTCCACACTCCAACGCCCTTTTTCAGCGTGATCGCCTCTTCCACGATTGGCTCGCGAGAGTTTGAGGACATGTAGTCTCCGAGGTTTTCTGCACCTTTCTCCCACCACCAACGCCAATTGATCTTGTAGAGTTTCATCTGAACCGTTGTATCGACCTTCTTGCCTTGTGCGTTCAGCGAGACGATATCGACTTTATGTTTGGTATCTGTCAAGAGCATGCCGCGCGCAGCATCTCCTTTTGGGGTTTTTATACCAATGTAGCGCTGGTGGGGAGAATAATCAACGGTATGTTCGTCGATGCTAAAAGCACCGCTGGGCTCAAAAATTCGGGTTTTAAAAGAAGCTTTGAGCATACCAGGAGCGGTTTCCGGCGCTTGGATTTTTGCGCTGATATCCACCTCTCCGTTTTCATCTAAATTACCCTTGGCAAGTGTTTGGGACTCGGTGCTTAGGGACGTGACCAAATCGTTGAAGTGATAGTCGGTGAAGGTTTTGAACGTGGTACTTTTATTTTTGAGACGCACTTCGATATCATACGCCAGTCGATCTGCGATGGCACCGTGTAGCCATCTGGATTTGAGTTTTGTATCGAAGGACTCTCCTTCGATGATGTTGCTTGCGAAGTCCATTTCGATCTTCAAGCGGTTGGGTATAACGGTCTCAATTTTCAAAGACTTGCTAAATGTGGAACCACCAACAGAAAAACGGGCGCTATACATACCGCTAAGAGACGAGTATTGGGTTGCGGTCTTAATCGTGTAAAAGCCATTTCGACCATTCTTTAAGATTCTGGAGTCAACCGTTTTTCCTTGTGGATCCATCAACTCAAATTGCACCGGATGGTTTAATGGCAGCTGCTTTGCGGAGTCATGGAGAACGAAGGTTAGGAAGATGTCATCTCCGGGGCGCCAAACACCTCTTTCTCCATAAACAAACCCTTTGATTCCACGTCGGTTGCGTTCTCCCGATGTATCGAAGTGCGACATGCTCAAACTGGAGCCTGATTTAAGCTTGAGCCAGCCTTTATCCATTCCATCTTCGGTTTGCGCGCTAATCGCGAATGGTTTCCGCGTGACCGGTAGAGAGACCATTCCGTTAGCATCGACTTTGGCCTTGGCGATCTCTTGCAGTTGGTAGTCGTACGCCGTTACGGTTGATGCCAGTGGTTGCGCGGTATTTACATCGGTCACAACAGCATGAACCGTATTGTTCTCGTCCATTTTTGCGATCATCGCGATGTCGGAAATCATGACGTTTCTGTATGCGACGGTTTTGTTTCCCGTTGCGTAGAATTGTTCATGGCATGGGTTTCTACGATTACGCATCATTTCTTCGTAGTCATCATAGTAGTAATAGTTGTCCCAGTAGCTCGACTCCGTTTGGGGCTCCTCCCAGTCATTGTTGATTGTCGTTTCGGAAAAATCAGGATTGGGCAGATCGTTCGGACAGTCATAACTAATATCCGCACGGGTAAAGCTTAATTTGAGTCGATACAGACCGTTGGGCTGTTCCACCACGAGATCGGAGAGGTCTAGTCCGAGACGAACCCATCGGTTATTTCGGTTGGGCAGTTGCTCGATGGGAATATTTTTACTCCAGATCACGCGACCGACCCGCTTGATTTCACTGGACCCATTCCAGTCATTGACCTGTAAAAATTGACCAACGTTGTCGTCGAAAACACGCGTGGCTTCTACGCGTATTGCGCGGAGGTTAATCACCTCGACGGGTAACGTGAGTCTCTCCGAAGTCGGTAAGATGACACCAGAGCTGGCGAATTTTGCCTTTGGTTTGGCCGCTTCAAACGTGACGGGGAGAGATCGGGTTTCTTTGAGTTTTAGGCCTGTTGCACTGTAAACATTGCTTAGGTTCACTTGAAAGGATCCTTCCCAAGTACGATCGGAGTAGATGAGGATCGTGCTGTTTCGGATAGTGAATCGAAGGTTGTTGTGGCCATTGATGGAGATGTGCCCGTTTAAATTTTGATCTTCCTGCAATGGATCGGAAAACCGGAGTTCGATATGATTCTCTGAAACGACGGGTCTAGCGGATAGCAATAAAAATTGGTCGCTCGCTGGGATGTCGATCGTTTTGATCTCCGTTTCTTCCAATCCAATTTTGGAGCCATCGATGGAGATTTCTAAAGTCGAAGTCTGCTCTTTTCGCATAATCCCTTGTATTTGGAATTCGTGGCGATTCTCGTTTTTATGGGCCCATGCGACCTTGAGACTTTTGTCCCCTTGTGTAGCGATGAACATCTTTTCGATGGCGGCTGCATCTGCATCGTCTGCCGTGAAAAAGTTTCCGGACAGGGTCTGCTTTTTGGGTGTTAAGGGGTCGCTTTGGAGGCCATTGAGATTAAACCAGTACGCTTGTTTGACAACGCTAAAAGAAAAATGACTCTGCTTGGTCTTCCACTCTTCTTTAATTTTTTGCAAGTTCAAGGTGACCGTGTATGTTTCACCGGACGAGAGTTCGTTTTCTGGTGTGAACTGCAACTCTTTTGGGGATAGCCACGTGGCCGTTCCGTTTACGGTTGGCTCAAAGGAAAAAATACCCTGAGCAGGTGATGTTCCAATATCGGATTCCGCTGCTATATTTTCAGAGAACATGACGTTGATAGGAGAGTTACGAGAGATCGAGCCAGATGTATGGGCGGTGATAATGTCGACGGCAACATTGTCTTGACTCAGCTCTTGGGCGTCGTTAGCACCTTCTTTCTTGTCCGATTCAACTGTACATGCATTCAGAGATAGCAGTAGAAAAGTAAAGAAAAGTGTGAAGTATCGCAGAGAAGTCATATGATTGTTCCTTGTGTAAAGCGAAAAAATGAGATGCTACCTTGTATTCAGAAAAAAGATGAGAAGGGACGGCTTTCTGTGTGAAATCTCTTTTACTGACAACAATGGTAGGTGAAGGTTTATTTTTTTTTAATTCGAGCTTGGATAGACCCTGTAGACATGTCAACAGAAAGGGTTCTGCGGCTTCAAGGATTGTTTTGACCTACGAATTCAGCAGCATGGATATAGAAACGGTTTGTATTTCTTGGATGAATATTGTATTTAAAAGGTAGTCAGGACTTTGCTAAACAGGATTTTATCATGATATCACTCCCTCTTTTTTTATCTCTTTCTTCTGTTGCCTTTGCTCAGGGTGAAACCGATCCAAAGACGGAATCGGCGCCCCAAACGTCCGATGTAGAAAAAAAATCAAACATGCCTATGGAAATCAATGTTCGGGGTCGTTATCTCACGGTTCCCGATGGAATGATCGACGGTTTTTTCTCCAGTAATACCTATGATCGACCCACAATTTCGGCGTATTCGGTCGGTTTGGAATGGGTGCTCAAACCCAGTTCGACCAATTGGATTTTTTACTATGAATTCATGGGTAACACGACCTCAGAGGGCTATTGGGATGATATCGACGATCCCGTCGACGAAACCGATGGTATTTGGTTGAGCCCCAACGGACTCGCCGTGCACGGGTTCGGATTTAATGTAGCCAATGAAATCCGACTGAGTGATGACAGCAAGCCTGTGTGGGTGAGTCTCTTAATCGGCGGTGGTCTTGGAGCAGGTGTGTTGGTCGGTTCCTTGGATCGTTGGCACCATGGTACATATGACTTGGCGGAGGAGAATGTCAGTTGTATTACAACGAATGTTCTCTCTGCGGTTGCCCCTGGATATGAGCGTAAAGATATGTGCCCCGATGCGCCCGATGCATCTGGACTGCCAATTTCGGTTCTACCGATTTTGGATTTTTCCTTTGGCATACGCGTAAACATCCAAAAGAAGGCAAATGTGCGTCTCGATTTTGGCATACACGATCTACCGTATATCGGTTTGACAGCGGGTGCTTTGTTGTAGTGGAGCCGTATAGTGCTTTTATACTGTTGACCATTAACGGTTTGGATAGAATATTCTAATACTGGAATAGCGGATGAGCGAACGGCTTCAACACTTCATAGACCAAATCCGGCTCGATAAAGACAAAAGGGCGGAATTAACGGAAATCATCCAAGAGATATTGGCTGATACTCAAAAAACGGAGCGTTTTGATCCGCACTCTGCGGCCAATACGATTCAAAAAACGATGGTGCGTATGGAAGAATCATCTCCGCGTCACACGATTACGGAAACACACAACGACGTTCTCTCGGTTACGCCATCATCCGAGGAGATGATATCCGGATTTTTGGAGCCAGACGTTAGTCTGTCGTATCTCGGAAAGTATCCAGATCTCGGTAAGATAGCGGAAGGTGGAATGGGGATTCTTCATCGGGTTCGAGATGTCGCACTAAATCGTACGGTTGTTATGAAAATTATCCGTAAGCGTTTGTCTGAAAACTCGACAGAGGTTGCCCGCTTTATTGAAGAAGCGCAGATCAGCGGCCAGCTCCAGCATCCAGGAATCATTCCGATTTATGATCTTGGATTTTTAGATACGGGTGAAGTGTATTTCACCATGAAAGAGATTCAAGGAAAGACTTTACGCGCGATGCTCAAAAAGGATCGCCAAACGAAAAGCGATCATGAATTTGATCTGCGCCGCTATATCGGGATCTTTCACAAGGCTTGCGAAGCGGTAGCATATGCACACAAGCGCGGCGTCGTACATCGCGATCTAAAGCCATCGAATATTATGATCGGTGATTTTGGTGAGGTCTTGGTCGTGGATTGGGGAATCGCACAATTAAAATCACAGAGCATTTCTGTGAGCGATAGCTTGGCGCCCTTCTTGGTTGATACCTCGGTGGCGGGTACTCCTTCTTATATGTCCCCGGAACAGGCGGCTGGTTTTCCCAGTGGTTTAGACGAGCGATGCGATGTGTATTCAATGGGGGTGGTGCTCTACAAAATTTTATCTGACGCATTGCCCTATACAGGGGACAGTATTGCCATACTGAGCGACATTATGGAGAACAAAGCGGTTCCTTTATCCGAGCGCTTGGAAGGGAAAGGGGTACCCATCGAGTTGGTGGCTATATGCGAAACGGCAATGAGCTGGAAAGCGGGTCAGCGCTACTCGAGCATGGAAGATTTTTCGCAGGCAATTCTCTCTTGGCTGGATGGGGTACGAAGAAAGGAAAAGGCCACAGAAATATTGAACCAAGTGCGACTGATGCACGCACAAATGCGTAAACTGGAAGAGCGAGCCGTAGCATTGCGGGTGCAAATGGAAGAACGGATTCAGACGAAAGGCGTACAAGATGAGGCGTTGTGGGTCTTATGGGATCAGATTTGTAACGATGCGGAAGAGTGCGCTTCTATCAAGCAAGAAAGCGAACAGATTCTTTTGGGTGCGCTGATTTACGACCCAGATCGACTTGAAATCCATCGATTTTTGATGGAGATAGAATTTAAGGGATATTTGGACGCGATTTTTCGCGGCGACAAGGTCATCGAAAGAAAGGTGGAGCGCAAGTTGAATATTCATATGGCGCGGCTTCCTAGAAATGAGCAGGATTACTGGCTCCAAAGACGCAATGTTCAGGTGGACTCGATCAACAGCATGCGCAAGAGACGCGGCCGATTTTTTGGCCGTGTTGCTCTCCAAAGAGAACTGACGCACATCCTTGACTCCGCTCCCATTTTGACCATTGTTGGCGCTTCCGGATTGGGGAAGACACGTCTCGCTTTGGAGATCGCGTCGATCTGGCGCGATCGAAGCAATCGAAACGCATATTTTTGCGATCTTCATCTTGTTGAGGATCGTTTGGGGCTAATCCGCGCCTTCTCCGACTGCTTAAATATTCGACTGACGGGGTCGGACAGCGTGGAGAGTTTGGCTTTGGAGATTAATAAGAAGGACTCTCTACTGATTGCCGTTGTGAATTTAGACGGCTTCTTGGAAGAGGCAAAACGCATTTTTGCTACGCTACTTCAACAAGCCCCCAATCTGCGTTTGATAGCGGTTGGGCAGTCTCCTCTTTTGCTGCCGGGTGAGCAGGTTCATTCATTGGCTCCTCTCTCGCTTCTCGAGAGTATGGAGTTGTTTGTACATAAGGCACAAAACTATAATTCCGAGCTCTCCATATCTCGTGAGAATGCACCGTTAATGGCAAAGATCGTTCGCAAACTGCGATTTTTACCGCTGGCTTTGGAGGTGGTTGCCGCCCAAACGTTGGTGCTGTCCTTGTCCGATATCTATCGTAAACTTTCGAACAGCATGGACTTGGTATATGCAAAGGGGCAGAACCGAGAGGAAGCGGCTCTGTTGGGCACATTGGAGTGGTCTTGGACGCTGTTGACAACGGCCGCGCAGCAGCTCTTGCTCCAGTGTAGCGTTTTCCAGGGAGGGTTTTCTTTGGAGGCCGCCGAGAATGTTGTGTGCCTAAACGAGAAGAATGCATCGGTTCTGCCATTGTTGGAACTTCTGTGCAAGAGCAATCTAATGGTTCGAAAACGACACGGAGAGAATGTCCGTTATTCGATGTTGTCGGCCATTCAAGAATTTGCATCGAAAAAAAGAAAGGAATACGAACAGCTCCATCCATCGAAGAGCATTTTGCTCCGACACGCAGAATATTACAGCACCCTCTTCGATCCGGAAAAGATCGACTTATTGGCGATTGAGCTCGATAATTTTATCGAAGCCACACAAACGGGAGCGGCCCGGGCAGCTGCGCAATGCTGCCAAATGGCCTGTTTGATATTACAGCATCACGGTCCTGTCGCGATGGGTATATCTGTCACTTCGCAGTATATTCGTAGAGACGATGTTCCACCCGTATTGCGCGATCGAATCTCCATTCTACAAATACAGCATCTTCGAATTAGCGGCCGCATACAAGAAGCGAGAGATATAGCCGAGGAGATGCTGTCGGCCGCAGAGACGATCCGATCAACCGAAATGGCTAAGCGGATACAAGGGAATATATCTCCACTCGAACATTTTCTCTCTTTAATGAACTCTTATTTGTCGGATGGTGTATGCTCTTCTTTTTCAAGTACCGTGTACGAACAGAAGAAAGTCGTTGCCGATGCCCTGATTGAAAAAGGAAAGATCGAGACGACCCAAGCCCAGTTTCAGTCTGCGATCGAGGTGTACCACCGTGCGTTGCGACTATACCGAGAGATTGGAGAGCGTAAAGGGGAAGGGTCTTCCTTCGCGCGCTTGGGAATTGCAGTAAAAAGACTCGGAGCACCGGAAGAGTCGAGAAAACTATTTCTGCGTTCCTTGGAAATTCACAAGGAGAGGGGAGATCGGTCTGAAGAAGCGGATGTGCTGTATTACCTGGGCAATCTCTGCTTGGATATTGGGGACTACGATGAAGCACTTGGGCTCTATCAGCAGTCTCTTGGGTTACATCAGGCTCTTGGTGCAAAAGCTTCGGAAGGTATGTTGCTGTCTGCGATCGCGACCATACAGCGCTTGCAAGGAAAGTATGAAGATTGTGTCGAACACACGCAAAGGGCCTTGAAAATACATTTGGATACCGGAAACCGGCGATCTGAGGCGATATCACGATATTCTTTGGGGTTACTATACTTGCAAAAAGGTAGGCACAAAGATGCTCTTTCTTCTTTTTTCTCCTCTTTGGCGATCCACAAGGTCATCAATAATAAAAATTCGATCGGTTATGTTTTGGGCGGAATCGGTAATACCTATTGTCGTTTGGGTGAATATGATAAAGCCAATCAAATCAACGTCGAAGCACGCGCTTTACATAGACAGGTCAAAAGTCGACACCTAGAGGCCAAGCAGACATTGGGTTTGGGCACGGTGTATTATGAACGAGGGGAGTATGAAAAGTCGTTGGCGTGTATGAAAGAATCCATGGAGATATTGAAAGAACAAAACGAACGACATGAAGTGGCGATAGCATATTTGAAAATCGGGTGGCTGTATTATTCAATGGGTGACTTGAAGCATTCGAAGGCATCGTTCGAGGAAGCGAAGCAACAGTATACGAATTTGGGTGCGCAAGGAGAGCTCGGGGCGGTTTTGGGCGGATTGGGTATGCTCGCACTGGAAGAGGGAGACTTGGTCGCGGCGCGCACAAAATTAGAGAAAGCCATTGAGATGTGTCAAAAAGCACGTATATCCCAAGTGGGCTTACAAATGAGCATATTGGCGGGTGTGGAGGCGATGGATGGTAACAAAGAGAAGGCAAAGGTGTGGCTTGAAAAAGCGCAGCCTTGGATTCGTGAATGGCCTTATGCACAACTTTTCTTTCTTTTTTGGAAGGCACGCGTAGCGCTGAGTGCCGCCGATGTCCGATCTGCTCGTCTCACATACACCACTCTCAAGCAGAAAGTACGAGCGATGAATTTACATTCAGATCACTTGGTCTATCGAACGATAAAGACGCTTGCCGGTGTTTTGGGAGACTAGTTAGACATACAAAACGTGAGTTGATTGGAACTGGTGTTTTGTTGGTCTGTACAACCCGCACCACCCGGAACAGGCCCTTCGGTGAAGGGGCCGGCGGTATTGCATTGCTGGTTCATTCCGAAGTCTTGCCCTTCACTGGATTGATCGCGATGTACGATACAGCAGTTGCTCGAGACTTGATTTTTGTACGTTTTTCCGATAAAGTCGGATCCGATGGTGTAAAGAACGGATTGTGGAGCCAAGGTGTAGCCCGAATCGCAACTTCCATTCGAACCGTCTAAGTAGTAGCAAACTCCATTGTAAGACACTTCGGCGTAGGGATCGCAGTCCGTATCCAGTTGTACGGCAAAGCTGCTCGGCGTGCCGTCGTCATCCCCATCATTGGGGATAACGGTACAGATCCATTCTTCTCCTTGCTGCGGAACGGAGACATCGACGGTGCTTGTTGTCGCGGAGTCGGTTGCACCCGTGTACGAAATACCATCTACGGTCCATCCAAAGGTATAGGTTACACTGTCTCCATCGTCATCGACCGATGCTGTATCCACTGAACAGACGAGATCGGACATTCCAGCGGTGGGGGTGGACGGGGTAATCGAAATGAGAGGGGCTTCCGGTGGGGTGTTGGAGCAGGTGATCGATACGCTTTCCACAGCAGAGGTGCTGTTGGCATCGGCGCTGGTCACCAGCACGGTGATTTGATCGTCCTTGGAGAAATTGCCGCCAGAGAACGTATTGTCCGGTCCGGAGAAGATTGTGTTACCGTTCCGTTGCCACTCGTAGGTCAAGGTTGTACTCTCTCCGTCTATATCATTGTCGATCGCGTTGGCGACAA
Source organism: Myxococcota bacterium (assembly GCA_036127535.1). Classification (GTDB taxonomy): domain Bacteria; phylum Myxococcota_A; class UBA796; order UBA796; family UBA796. The sequence goes on from JAYYRF010000808.1 coordinate 19,037, forward strand.
GGGTATCGTTGGTGTACACCGGATCAGGAGAGAGCGAGAGAGACGTGATGACCGGAGTCGTATTTTCAACGGTTATGCTGTCTGAGGAGTCTGTTGTATTCTGATTGCTGTCGGTAGCGGTGATCGTGCACGAGATTGTGTCGTTGGGCTGAGCGATACTGTTATCCAGCGCGAGGGTGTCACCGGTGCCGAGGGAGCTTCCCGTCGTTTGGTTTTCCCAAAGATAGGCCAAAGAAGACAAGCCCCCATCCGGATCGAGCGCTGCACCGGTGCAGGTGAGCGTCGTATTGCTCTTTACACCGGTGTCCGGTGTGATTTGGGCACTGACTACGAAAGCAGGTGCATTTTGCTCTACTGAGATGGTGATGGACGCGCTGTCGCTTTCCCCGTATCCGTCTTCTGCAACCGCGACGCATTCGATCTCGTCCAAACTGCTGGCCATGC
>JAYYRF010000809.1:0-6888 GCA_036127535.1 Myxococcota bacterium
AAAGAGGAAGGATACCATGGAGGCATTGGGGCTAATCACCTTACCGAGAGAGATTCCATTTTGTTGCAAACCCTCTTGAAAAGCGGGCTTCGCATATCCGTAATGCGTGCAGTTCAAGCTCACTCCAACTCGCTCCCGAAAAGCGGCGTTTAAATGGGGAAGCCCTTTTCCGATGTGCTCTCGGATTGTTCGGTAAATGACTTCCTCATCGGGCCCTCTCTCGATCAATCCGTGCAATACGGGACACGCAATGGGGTGAAATTGCTCTTCGGAAATACCCGCGGCGAGAAGCCGTCTTTGATATACGCCCGAGCCAATGGTTGTCGGTGTCCCGAAGATCAACAAACCAGCATCGGGATATCGTTCCCAATACGCCAACATCGCTTCTACCCCTGCATCAACAATCCCGACCACTTGCGTGGGGTGCGATTGCGCATAGGGGGTTTGATCAATCAGTACGGATAGCGTATTGCAAGCGACCAAGATGTGGTCGGCTGAATCTTGTCGTCCAGCCGCTTCCAGCGCCCGATCAAAAAGTTGAATTTGGCGCGGCCCCGCTCCCAGTTCATTGTAACCAAATCCGGATGCAGCATGGGCGTTAAAATAGATGACCCGTGCTTGTGAAAGCGGTTTCTCCTCGCGCAAACGATGAACGAGATGCGCGGCTGTGGATAAGCCACCAAGACCGGAGTCCGTTACGACAATGGTCGCAGAAGAGGTTTGCATAAAGATTTATCCCGGAATTAAAGAGGTTTCTTTATTGTTTTGTATATCGTTTGGCAAGAACTCGTCCTCAAAGACGAAATAGGTGGGTGTATTTTGCAAAAAAGGTCAAATCTTGCATTTCTCCCTCTTCAAGCGTCCAAATCGTACCAACATAGGCTTCGGTTCCGGGTGTTTTGAGCCAAGTCAGTAAGAGCGAACCGTTGTGTCTTAGATGCTCCGCATCGGAGAAGATGGATACTTGGTGTACAAGCCGCGTACCCAACGCTTTGGTAAACTGCCACGTCAATCGATTGTAACTGTTGGTTGCGTACTCGGTTTCCTCCCCCTCCGGTGTGAACGAATTATGGGAGATCTGCGTATCGAACTGCAAGGACTGATTGGGTCGAAGCGTACAGGTAAAATAGGGGCGAAGAGAGCGCGCCGGAACCAAGCGACTGTAATCGATTTCCATGGTGTACTCGATTTCTGTTTCAAAACGAACTTTTGCGGACAAACGACTCTCCCACGAGCCTTCTAGGTAATAACCGAGATTTTCTACACCGGAGAATCGGACGAAATTACCGCCCCCTTTTAACCCAAACGAATGAATCCCGCGGAGACGAACATCGATCCGCCCCCCCGCATCGGCAAAGCGATTCCCCGCCTCTTCCTCCAAATACGATGCCGATGTACCAATGGTGGAAAAAGATCGGTTGGGCAAAGCTTTACCGTAACGCAAGCTCCCTCGGGCTCTTCGAACACCGGAACGATTGATAAAACCCAATTCTTGTCGATAACCATTGGTCGTTTGCGACAGAGAAAGACGTCCTCCAAAGCCCTCTGCAGGAGATCGGGACAAAGATATCGAAGTTCGATTCCCCATCAATTGTTCTTCCGATGTCCCCACCCAAGAGAAGGAAGACGAGGAATTGAGCGTCCAAATATCATAAAAGGGAACACTTACTTCCAGTGCGCCAACGTCGCTAAACGAATCGGGGCGCTCCGAATCATCTACACAACCCCCGTCTGCCGCACAGTTTAGCTGTATATATCGACCGGTTGGTATAGCGCGCTTGTCTCCAATCGACAGACCGACAAAACCTTGGCCAAAGGCGTCTTTGCGAACGTGAAGAAAGTTATTCAGCGCCCATTGCCCCTCTAGATCTTCCGCTGAAAAACCCGGAGCTCCTTGCTCGTGAACACTTGCGTAAGGAGAGCGATCCAATGCATGTAAAACACCAAAATCGACGTCACCCTCTCGACCGGCCAATTTAACACCATACACGGGATCGACGATGGATCGCGTGTACAGAGAGTCCGGCAAATCGTTGAATATGTCGATATTATCGAGGAAAAATGGTCTTCGCTCCGGATAGAAGAACGCAAAACGCTGGTTGAGATTAATTTGGCGAACATCTCCTTCTATTTGGGAAAAATCCGGATTGATCGTTCCGGTGATTCCGGAATCCGATGTGATACCCCAACGGAAATCAAAGCTCGGACGCACCTCTTCCGAGCCGCTTGAAACCATGTCGCCTTCTTGGTTTTCGAGTTGATACAAACCCGAAAAAGTCGGCTGCAGAAATAAACCCGCCCCTTGTTCGGACGGCTGAACCCCTACAAGCGGTTTGGCCTGCATAAACATTCTCGGGTGACGACGCTGCAGTTTTGGCCAAGCATACTTTGCTCCCTCAGCGGGATTTTTACGGGTTACCATGACCTTCCAGTTGGGAGAATCCGTCTTGGGATAGCGCAAGGATCGAAACGGAATCTGCATCTCGATTTCATATCCATTCTCCTTGAGCTGACCCTCGGAATAAAAAATGGTATTCCATTCCATAAACCAAGCCCCGTTCGAATAGCGAATGTCCTGCTGCACCCCGATTGCATTTAAATAGAAAATATATCCCGTGCGTGCATCTCCAACCGTATCTATGTAAATACCAATTTGATCGTCGTCGTTGATTTTCTCTCGGGGAGAGATGCGACCTTGTGGCTGATAATCCGTCCCATCTACGCGTACGCCGATGTACAGATTGGTCTCGTCTTGTAAAAAGTACACCTTCGTATTACCGGACGGTGCTCCTCCCTCGGTTGGAAGATAGCGTAGAAATGTATCGACGGGCGTGGCTTTCTTCCATGCGCCTTCGCTCAAATTGCCGTCTAAACGAATGGGCTCTTGAATGCTGTGAACCGTTGCGGCTTCCATTGTTTCTTCTGCAGAAGCAACCTCGGTCAAACAAGACAACATTATCCCAGTCAGCAACAAAACAACCCCGAAATTCTTAAGAACGATCCGCTATAACACATTCTTGTTCGTATCCCACTTTGCAAGCTGACAAAGTCATATTGACTTTCAATTTGCGCGTTTCTTACACTTTCTCACTTATAGCGAACTAGGCGAAATCCAACCGCCCAATTTCTTTGTTGCGGCCCGTATCGAAGACGGCTGGTCACGCGATTTCGGTGTCCTTTGTTTCCCCAACATCCACCGCGCAAGACTCTAAGATTCCCCTGACTCTGCTTGGGATCGACCACCATCTCTCCCGCGCGACTCGCGTATCCATCGGCCACATACGCATCCCAAACCCACTCCCAGACATTCCCGCTCATGTCGCACAGACCGTATGCATTTTGCTTTTTCTCGCACACCGGATGAGTTCTGCGCTGTGCGTTGCTCTCGGACCAGCCATTTTCATCTACGGAATCACTGCCACCGTATAAAAAACTCTCGCCGCCATAGGCCGCATACTCCCACTCTGCTTCTGTCGGCAAGCGCCAACCCATACATTCTTCGTTCCATAAGACCCTGCGACCATCGATATCATAGCAAGACTCAAAGCCCTCTTTTTCGCTTAGTGCATTGGCAAACCGTACAGCATCATACCAAGATACACGCTCGGTCGGACACGAATCGCCACATCGTAAAAATTGACTCGGACGTTTGGACACAACCTTTGCGTAGAGTCCTTGCGTAACTTCAGACTTCAACATGTAAATGTCACGAGAGATCTCAACGTCGTGCCGAGGGATCTCGTCTTGTCCACATTGAGACGCTCGCTCCGTGTCACATCCCATTTGAAACGTTCCCGCAGGAATGTACACGGCCTTGACACCAACCTTGAGCGCAACCTCAACCTGCTTGGAAATCTCGATTTCTTCGATAATGATGTCCGTATCTTCGACGGGTGCCACAACGGGCTCTTCCGGAAGAGTTTCGGCCATCGACGCAGAAGGCTTCAGTAGCGCAAACCCGCTACGGATCGTTGTCGTTGTTAGTTTGCGATTGACAACGAACAAATCTTTTTCGGTACCGCAATTTTTACTCTCGCTGCTCAAAATGGCACCGCGCTGCAAATCGTAAAGTGTAACGCGCAAAACGAACAAGGAGCCCATGTTAATCACAGTAGGTGATACCAAGTAATCGACCCCCATGTTTCGACCGATATCCAATTCGCATCCCCCCGTGGAACACCGGGGGGGAAGCTGCATCACCCGTATGGCTTGCTCGGTTTGTTCCTTTGACACGACGTCGACAGAGCCCGCATCGATCCCGTCTTGCACACCCAAACGCAGTTCCTCGTTGAGTATCATCAAAGCTTCTTTGCGAAGGGACGGGGCTCGGTACTCTAAGATTGCCAACCGAACATCCGCTCCCCATGAAACCGATCCAAACAGCAAGCACCAAAAAAACATCATTCTCCACACCGTATTTCGCTTGTATATATCCTAAATTACACACACCCATCCATGCTCCGAATAAAAATTTGTTTTTTGTGCGACCGACGAACCCATACCGTTCTCTGAATTGCCACCAAAGCCAGAAAAGAGAGAAGATCCGAAACAGAATCTCGTAAATTCGGATAAACTGCATGTACCTCTAAAATCGGTTTGAACATGCTTTTGTTTTTCTTGGCCTGCAATCCCTCCTCGGAAACACACGAGGATAGCACGACTCCATCGTCTCCTGTAGATGACCGAGACCCCCTTTCTTGTGACGTAATCGACCTATACGATCCCGTCCCCGTTCGTGTCGAAGGCAATACGAGCAGCACTTCGGATCTCTTCTCTTCTTCTTGCTCCGAAGGAGAAGGTTCCGGTTCTTCCGACATCGCATACCGCTGGATTCCTGCGGAAAGTGGCTTTTACCGGATACACACGCTGGGATCGGATTTTGATACAGTGCTCACCTTGTATGAGGCAAACTGTAACCCGGAAGAGCTCGTCTGTAATGACGATGCGGATTCCGAAACACGCCAGTCCGAACTGCGATTACATTTGGAGGCCGAAGAGGAGCTTTTGATCGTTATCGACGGATACAACACGGACAATAACGGCCAAACCGCACTGCAGATCGATCTCGCGGAACGATACTGCGAGGATGGTCTCGACGATGACAACGATGGCCAAATCGACTGCGACGATCCAGACTGCAGCGCCATCGCTCCTACTTGTAATGGACAAACCTGCCCTGAGGAAGCACTTCCCGCTAGCGTACCGCAAACAGTGATTGGTAGCACACTGGGAGCCGGATCAACCTTGGGATACGCCTCTTGTGGAAATGGTGGATCGACCGCACCGGAGAGAAGCTTCTCTTTTACCGCACCGGAAACGGGTCCGTATCGAATCGATACCAAGGGCTCCACCTATGACACCACGTTGTATATACGCGAACAATTTTGTACCGGTATCGAAATCGCCTGTAACGATGATGGTGGCGGCGATCTCACATCGGCCATTCAAATCGACATGGAAGAGGGTCAGACGATTATCATCGTTGTCGATGGATGGTATTCTGAGGGTGGAGACTTCCAACTCAATATTTCCGGCGTAGAGCAGAGTTGTGAGGATGGCATCGATAACGATGGAGACGGAGACGTGGATTGCGACGATCCGGACTGCGCGAGCGTTGAATGCATTTTGGGCTCTTCCTGGCCCGACGATTGGGCGTCTGTGGAAAGCGACATGCTGAGCGAAGTGAATGCCCGGCGTGCAGAAGGCGCAACGTGTGATACGGACTACTATCCTCCGACCCATCCACTGGAAATGAATGAGTATTTACGACTGGCCGCGCGCTTACACAGCTACGACATGGGAACCCAAAACTATTTCGAACACACCGGTTTAGACGGTAGAAGCCCCGGTGAGCGCGTCGAAGATGTCGGCTTTCCCGGCGCAGGCCCTGTCGGAGAAAATATCAGTGGCGGATATAGTACCGCGGCAGAGAGCGTAGAGGGTCTGATGAACAGTCCCGGACACTGCCGAAACATTATGGATCCAGACTACCACGTTATCGGCATCGGCTACTTCGTAGAGCCCAACTCCGATTTGGTCCGGTACTGGACGCAAAACTTCGGTGGCAGCCACTAAGAGTGAGATGCTATCGATGAACCAACTCCAGCAACACTATGAAAGCGAAGGATTCGTTACCCTTCCTCCGCTGCTGTCTCTCCAAACGTGTAAACGACTAAACGCGTCTCTCCTCAACGCGAGAGCCGATGCCTTTTTCGACAAAACCGGGTTTGGCTTTTTGGGACAAAACGCATTCGCATCACTGCCGGCATTTTACGATGCACTGTGGGAGAACCCCATCGCAGAATATGCCTGTATGCTTTTGAAGAGCGAAGAGGTTCTCCTCTTTCAAGACCTCATTATTTGGAAACCACCTTTTTCCGAACTGCCCATCCATCCTCCGCGTACGGTAGAGTGGCATCAAGACTACTCTTATTGGCCTCTTCGTCGTCCAAGCGGCATCACCATTTGGATTGCGTTGGACGATAGCACGCCAGACAACGGTGCCGTTTTTTACATACCGAAATCCCATCGCTGGGGAGAATGCCAAGCAACGCTATACTCTCAAAATGAAAGCTATACCGATAACAGTTCCCTTCCAGTGCTTTCCGTCGAGGAGCAATCGAAAGAACCGATATCGTGTCAGGCTGGTTCAGCCATTGCGCACCATCCATTGTGTTGCCATATGTCTCCGGTCAACCAAAGTGAACGGCATCGTAGAGCATGGTCTCTTACATTCCTCAAACCGGACGCCCAATGGGATCCCACACACGCACCACATCCCCACAAATAACAACACGACCCCAGCAAAAAACAACGACTCAGTTCAGAGCGCTTTCCACGTTTTTCGAAGCGTATCGAAGAGATCCAATGACGGACGCAAATCACAAT
>JAYYRF010000810.1:0-5941 GCA_036127535.1 Myxococcota bacterium
AATAAATTCCCATAATCATCATACTCAGCGCTTTCGATGTAGTCTTTCGTACCATCACCGTCAGCATCGTACTCGTAACTCCAAGTGTTTCCATATTCGTCATAGGTATTCCACTCTTCGTAGTCCATGTCACCGTCGCCATCGATATCTTCCGCGTAGTAGATGAGATTATTCCACTCATCGTATTCGCCATAGACGACTTCATCGGCCACGCCGTCGCCATCATAGTCGGTGGCTACTGTGGTTGGATTACCATTTTCATCATAGGTATAGGTCTCGATAAGGTTGAGCTCTTCGCTCCAGTTACCGTCTTCATCTTCGGTGTAGTAGTAATATGTTGCGGTTAGAATATTACCGTTTTCATCGGTGGTAAACGCCGCGCTGTAGTCGTCTTGTCCGTCATTTCCTTCATCGTATGCGGCGCTTTCCAAGTGACCATCACCGTCGAAGATATAGGACTCTACGTCGTCGATAACACCATCACCGTCGAAGTCATACTCTACGAGCTGGAGTTCTCCGCCCGTTGTATATGTGTAGATTTCGCTATAATCGACCACACCGTCACCGTCCTCGTCGTACTCGTAGTTCGTTAGGTTGTTGTTTCCGTCGTATGCACTGCTGTCACTGTAATCAATCACACCGTCACTGTCATCATCATAGGCCGTGTAGGTTGTATTACCATTTTGGTCGTACTCGTATATGCTTTCGGGATTACCGTCACCGTTGCTGTCATAGGACTCGGACAGAAGATATCCGTCATCATCATAGGTTGCCGTATATTCAAAATCCACGACGCCATCACCGTCTGCGTCCTCGCTTTGCGAAGTCAGATTGCCGTTGTCGTCATAGCCATAGAAATATTCTGCATCCATAACGCCGTCGAAGTCACGATCGAATCCTTGATAAATCAGATTGCCCGCTTCGTCGTACTCGGCCACCACGTCATAGGTTTGGTCTTGGTAATTGTACGATGAATTTTCTTGGGATAATATCGTTCCCAACGCATCGTAGGTGGTTTCTTGATATTCATCGATGTCACCATCTCCATCAGAGTCGATAGAGTATGTCAACATGTTCCCGTTGGAGTCATAGGTCGCTTCTTCGATTTGATCCCACGCACCATCACCGTCCATGTCGATAGCGCGATACGTCAAGTTTCCATCAGCATCGTACTCGTAGAGGTATGCGAGGTCTGCGGTACCGTCAGCATCGTAGTCTTCTTCGTACGTCAAAATATTGCCATCGGCATCGTAGGTTGTCGAAGTGGTCATGTCAGCCGTTCCGTTACCGTCTTCGTCATACGATTCTGACAGAAGGTTACCATCAGCGTCATAGGTATACGTTACATTGGCGTCGTATACACCATCTCCATCGGTGTCCTCTTCACGATAAGTGACATTGCCGTCGACATCGTATTCTTCGGATACCGTAACATCTAAGAAACCGTCAGCGTCGTAGTCTTCACCGTAGATATACGAAGTGAGAATACCATCACTATCGTAGGTATACTCTTCAAAATAGTCGAGTCCATTGCCATCGTTATCGTAGGAGTAGGATACAAGATTATAATTTTCATCGTATAGGTAACTATAATAATAATCCGTCACACCGTCGCTATCGTAGTCTTCGGTCTGCTCCACACCAATTTGATAATATCCCATCGAATCGTATGTGTAGGTATAGACAGACTCGAAATTACCGTCGCCATTTTCATCGGTCGCCATATAAATGAGCAATCCGTCGGAATCATATGCTGCAAAGCTCTCAGAATCCATGACACCGTCACCATCTTCGTCGATTCCGTAGTACGTTTGATTCCCATTACTGTCAAACGTTGCGCTCTCAGTGTAATCGGCAGCGCCGTCACCATCTTCATCTACAGAGTACGAAAGACGATTTCCATTGCTGTCGTAAGCCGCCTCCGATGAGGAGTCCGCCGTTCCGTCCGCGTCGGTATCTTCACTGTATGCGAGCAGATTACCGTCGCTGTCGTAGGTGTAGGAAATCTGATCAGAGTATGTCTGCGTGAAGAAGTTATAGGTCGAACTCGTCAGCAACGCGTCATCGCTGTTGTATGAGTTTGTCGTTGCGGCGCCGGTAGACGCATCGTAGAAGTAGGTGAGGTTGGATTCGAGTACGTTTAACCCATCGTATTCGAAGAGATATACGAGTTCATCAACGGTGGGGGTGTACGCGCCATCTGAGTCTGCATCGTTGTAAACGAGCAAGGCGATCAAGCCTTGGCTAGAGTAGGAGGCATAGTATACACTAATCGCATACTGCGCATCGATGGTACCATCTCGGTCGGAATCCACTTCAAGCATAGAGGGATACTCTCCGCTGAACGTTACATACGAGATGTTGTCGATGGAGCCATCGTTATCCATATCGGCGGTGCTGCCCACGGAAACCACGTCGCCGTCCGCGTCGAACTCTTGGTGAGCGAGCGTGTCGATCACACCATCTAAATCTTCGTCTTCCCACTCGTATTCTTCGAGTAGACTACCCGAATCATCATAACGGACACCCTGAACGTAGTCTGGCGTACCGTCGGAGTTATAATCCTCTTCTAAATGGTAGTACGTCGTGTAGTAGTTATAAACGGAATCGTATTCCATGTAGACAACAGTCTCCCAGTTGCCGTCACCATCAGAGTCCTCGGCCTCATAAGTGATGTTTCCATATGCGTCATATGTTCTCTCGCTGATCGAGTCGGCCACACCATCACCATCTTCGTCCATGCTTCTATATGTGACATATCCATTTTCGTAAACGCTGGTAGAGGTATAGTCCCAAGAGCCATCGCCATCGGCGTCATAGGCGGTGTAGACATTGTTTCCATCTGCATCGTACTCATATATCTCAGAGTAGTCCGCAACACCATCACCGTCGTAATCCGCTTCGAAGGTGAGTCGATTGCCATCGCTGTCGTAGGTCACATATATCGTCTGTTCAAATGCACCATCGCCGTCTTCGTCGAGTTCATAACTGGTGGGATTGCCATCGCTGTCATAGGTGTAGGTTTCGGTATAGTCATCAACACCGTCTCCGTCGTTGTCATATCCCGTATAAATGGGTTGCCCATCTTCCGTATATGTATAGGTTTCGGAATAATCAGCGACGCCATCGGCATCGTAATCTTCGCCGTAATAGGTGAGATTACCCATCGTGTCATAAGTATACGTTGTGATCGAATCCGCTGTACCGTCTCCGTTGGTATCTTCTTCGTATCCAATGAGATTTCCGGCAGAGTCATAGCTCCAAGTATATCCACTATCGTCCGTCAAGGTTTCATCGGTGACAATGGAAGCACTGGTCACATCGCAATCTGGAGCTAAATCTTCGGTGTCACAGTCTTGATCGATACCGTCACCGGCGACTTCTTCTGCCCCGGGATATATTGTGGCGTCATCGTCATCGCAGTCCTCGGTGGTTAAGAAACCATCACAATCCGCATCTTCGTTGGGCATCGTCGCGTCTTCGTCATCGCAATCTTCTTCCGTCACGACACCATCGCAATCCGCATCCAAAGCCGGAAGATCCGCATCTTCGTCGTCGCAATCTTCTTCCGTCACGACACCATCGCAATCCGCATCTTCGTTGGGCATAGATGCATCATTGTCGTCGCAATCATCATCTGCAACAACACCATCGCCGTCAGCATCAACCACTTCATCGGTAATGCTGGTATCCTCGGTGTCATCTTTGTCGTTACACGCAAGCGTAAGGGCGCTCAACGTCAATAAACTCAATAGTCTCATATTGTCTCCATATTTACAAAAAAACGAGGTCTCCTCTGCCCTATCCTCGTCACATCTGATCTTCAATATTTTTCGTGCCGATACAAGCAAATCATCGAACACCGCGATCACCAACGGTAGTGGCCTCGTATAGAAACGTCTACTTACGCTTGAAGTTCGATCCAAGCCTCTAGCGCTTCTCTTCGAGACTCTTCGCCTCTGAGAAGAGCAAAGATGGTTTCGATCCGATGAATCGCGACTTTGACCCGCGGCGAAGAAGGCAAGTGCTCAAAAAGATCACCGGTATGGACGTAACAAGCGATGGGGTCAACCGAAAGAAATGGCGTCGCCCAATGACCGTTAAAGCCGGGTAAGCAATCGAGTAAAGATGCGATCGCCAGTACCTTTACATTGGGGTGTACGAGTGCATCTTGAAATTCGATCTGCCCGACAACACCAACGCTCAGCGATTCTTCACCGTACTGCGCTGCTTGCGCGCTGGGATAAATTCTTCCCGTGGTATCATAACCGTGGATTCCCAACCCCACTCCCCCCGGAGACCAATAGTAGGGATGCTCGAAGGGATCTGGGCGTACAATGGCAAAAGCACACGCTACGGTGTGCCCCTCGGTTAAGTTCACGTCACTGTCCAAAAGAAAGTGCACCGCTTCGGTATAAAAAGATTGGAATTCAATCGGCTGAATCGCGTTTTGCCCCTGCAAAGAGGGTTCGAGGTAAACGGTTTGAATACCGCAATCGGCGATAGACTGCAGACACTCTTGTACGCGCAACAAATGTTCCTTGCGTACTCTCATCGTAGCAAAGAATTCGATATCGTCGACTTCTTGCTTTACCATCTCTTGTCGAATTTTATCGATATTCGACTTCACGACAGCAAAATACGCATCTTGAGAGTCCATACCCTCATGTATCGCATCGAAAGCATACAATTCCGTATGGATCGTACACCGATTCTTGACCAGTAGCACGATGGCACTGGGAGATACGTTGTTCAATGGAGTTCGCAACGTCCACCTTAGTCTCTTCTTCTCATAACGATTCTTTTCTTCGGTGTAAGAAATCAAAAAATCCAAAAGATCCTCGTCCAACGGTTCTCGACCCTGCACGCATTCAAATTGCAAATGCGAAGATGTGGACTGCATCGCGTGATCGATAATGGCTTTTGCGGTGTCCAAAGCCAAAGAACCCTTTGCGTCTTGAAGGAGGATTTGATGTAAAACCGGACCATTTCCCAAAAAATTCTTTCGTCGGCGCACCTGTTGCGCCAACTCTTCGAGGTTGGTGTGAGAGCGGATGAATCCCTTTTCGCACAATTCTTGGAAAACCGCCGACTCCTCTTCCAATGTCCCCGCCAGCAGACGATCAAAATGCTCTCTTTCTAACCAAAACCATGCTCCTTGATCGGTGGTTAACATTACGCCGTCTTGAAAAGCTCCAAAACGAAAGTGGCTTAGTTTACTCGCATCACATTCTGGATACGGGATAGAACGAGTCTGAAGTGTAGTCACAGGAATCTCCTGAATACGTGGGTTGAGAAGAAAGGAAGCGATCCGCACGGGATACCTTTTTCTTATCCGATCCAACCAACTCTTTCGAGAACGATTTTCAAAGAACGTTGCGGGTCGGTGTGATCGAAGAAGAAAAGTACTCGTCCAATATGAAAAAAGAACCCATGCTCGTTTATCCTCGCCATTCATTTAACCAAACGAAATCGTACCCATTTTTTTCCCACAACGCGATGTCATTATCGGCTGTTTACCCATCAGCGCGACGCCTGAAAGAGTCAAATTTGTTAAAATACACCGCGTTTATCTTTGAATACAACGAACAGCACAGGAGTATGTTACGAATATAAATGTGAAGATTTTGAGATCATGCATTCAACAACCTTTTTTGCGGAGACCGGTACATGAAAAAAAGCCCGAAAGAGCGTATTTCCCCGCGCAGCGCAGCATCACAAGCCGACAGTGCCAACAACAATCAGGTTAAACCACAAACATCCAGCCATTCGGAAACCACAGCCTTTGGCAGCTTTCAAAATCAACTGGGGAACCAAGCCCTTCATACAACCATCGAAGATGAATCTCATTCGAGTATCGGAGCCCACTACCTGGAAAACGCGATATTCCAAATGGGCGGAGTCCAACTCGAATCAGAACCGAGCAACTCGGATCAAATTG
>JAYYRF010000811.1:0-5684 GCA_036127535.1 Myxococcota bacterium
AACCTTCTCTTTTTCCACGACCAACATCAAAAGAGACTTTCGGTCTCTCGCGTTCAACATCGTACAATTCAAGCCCAACACACCGTGGAAAGTAAGCAAAAAAGAAGAATTGCTCGCCATTAACAAAACGTGGTCCCTGCAACTCAAAGAGGGAATGGAAAAGATTATTCTAATTAACTGGACGGCTTTCGAGTTTTCAGAGGAATGCTTCTTGTTCGGTTGGCTCATGCTCACCAATCTGCGCGTCATTTTTCTCTCGCTTGAACACACCCAAAAATGGAGTGCACAAGTTCTCAATATAGAGGCACCCAACAACCAACGTTCCGGAATCAATATCTCTTATCAAAACAAGCTGCATTTCTTTCTCTGTTTTGGTGGTGTGCGTTTCTCCAAGCTATTTTGGAACAAAATAGCCATGATCAAACCACCCCCCGAGATTTCGTCTGCTCGCTCTGGGCAGAGCGTAGACAAAATCATAGGCCCCAGCCGCCAAGCTCTTGTTTATAAGAACCAGTATCCCATACACAAACTGACCAGCATAAAGGTTATAAAGCGTTCGCAAAGCATTTTAATTCAGTGCGATAAACTACCCGCAACAGAATTAACAGAAGGAAGCATTATTGAAGTTGAGATCCCCAAAGAAGTCGGCCGCTTTCGATTCTATACAACCGTCAAAGAGGTTAACCTCGTACGACCCACCCCGATGCGAGTATACATGCTATCTGTTGCACTGCCCGACAATATCTATGTATACAATCAACGAAAAGCTTTTCGCGTACCCTTTCAACAAGAAGTCACCATCGATTTGTGTCGTATTGAAAAACCGATTCGATATTATCTTACGGACGAATTAGAAATAGAGACAAGCCTAGAAGCAGAGATATTTGATCTCTCCTTCGAAGGCGTCGGTTTACTGTTACCCAATTCTCTACAAGACGAGTCTCCGAAAACATTGATGATACGCTTCTCTTTTTCTCTATTCGACCAAAATGTTCAGGTTCAAGGAACCATCCGCCATGTCGGATACCTAGCAGAAAAGGAAAAATGGTCTCACGGAATTCACTTTGTAAACCTCCCTCCCCAAACGGAACAAAAAATATTTCAAGAAGTTCTCAAATTAGAGAGAGAGCTACTGCGATCTGCTGAGGAAGACCAATGAAACTACGAAACGATGAAACCATTTTGGCAAAAGACGAAGTTTCTTACCTGCAAGGCATTGTCCCTGTGAGTGGAACCATTCAACTCAGTAACCAAAGAATCTTATTTTACCCAACCGGAATCACCAATCGACTCGGGCTAGGAAAAGAATTTTCGATCGAATTGGATAACATAGAAGATCTGGCGCTCAACGGAAAAACCATGCGAATCAAAACGGGAGAAGAACTCTTTCGATTTAGTGGATACGGTGCGATTCGTCTCCACGAGCGCGTCGAGATCGTTGTAAAGTCCATTCAAGGAGAGGCTCTCAATCTGACGGATTCTGACATTCTCAACGAAAATGTCCTCATTCAGGGCAATATCGACATTTTCGTGCGCGGACCGATTACAACCAAAGGACAAATCATACTCTCCCAACAGCGATTGAGAATAGAAAGCATATCTTCCTTGGAAACCTTGGTTTTCACCCCCAAAAATATCAGTACCACCGTTGAAGATATTGTAGAGTTTGAATATCAGCCAACCAATCGAATTCTAAAGATACAAACAGAGAACAACAGCATTCGCATTATCGGGAAGCTGTGCACGCAAGTCTTTTTATATTTACAAGCGATTAAAGACGGCTCCTTTAATCTCAATACGACGATGTGGGACGTTTCGCTTTATCAAGGATTCATGGGAGCCTCACTGGGAATTCAAGGATTCTTGGTTACATCGAGTAAGCACATTCTCTTTTGTGCTTCGAGTATCGCCGATAATTTTGTCGGATCTTCCGCTGTGGCCAGTCCACTCAAAGGTATCCATAAAATCGAGCTAATCGGTTGGTCAATGGAAATGCGGCTACAAATTACGACGACGCAGAATGATAAGATCATCTTTGGTGCCAATGATATCAAAGAGATCTATCAATCTTTGTATGCCCCAATGTGCTCCATTAACATCCCACCACCCTTTAAAGACTTGCGCTACCTTCCCAAAATTTCTCAACGAAGAGTCACGCGAAAGTTAAAGCCGTTCAATCTCGAGTTGATCAACGAAAAGGCGGAGTTAATCGATTGGTGCGTCTATCGTCTGACCGGCGAATCTATGCTTATGGGGTGGCTACTATTAACGACAGAGCACTTGCGGTTTCTATCTCCCCTCGAAGGAGAGATGTGGAAAGCACCGATCAAGGCGATCCAAAAATTACGTCCCAATCGACAACATGATCCGCTGATACAACTGGTCGCCAAAGGCCAAAAGAAAATTTTTATTCCCCAGGGAGGAAGTCATCTCAGCCATAAATTATGGTCGATCATAACGGGGATCAAACCTGAGCAGGAAGCGAAAATCGGACGTCCTGGACAATCGATTCGTCGCGTCATCGGACGTTTCCGCTGCGTGAATATCTTGAAAGAAGAACAGATTGTTCTCGCGGTTCAAAATGTGGAAATCGAAAAAATCCCCGATGCGCTTCGACTCATGCTTCCCAAACAGCCGGTATCCCCCGTGTCTCTCGGAGAGACCATTCAAGTTGAAGTACCGCGGAATGAGGGGCGTTTTCGATTTCAAACGCGCGTCAAGGAAAATTATATCGCCCAGTCCGATCCCATTGGTCGATACTACGCCACCTTTTCTTTACCCCAAGACATCGTTGTATTTAACAAACGAACCGCTTTCCGCGTCTCTTTCACAATACCGACAATCGTAGAAATGTTTACCTGTGACGCGCCCGCAAAACTCGAGCGTTATTATCTAAAGAAGGAATTGTATTTGCCCGATTTTGCCGAAAAAGACGAATTGGTCGATTTTACCATCGGCGAAACCCTGGGTGGCGCGGAAAATTTCGAGCCCGTAAACCTACTCAACGATTTTAAAAAATCCAAAGATTTACTCCATCTCGGAACCAAACAAAGCCAATTCAACGATATTTCCTTGGGTGGATGCTCTGTCGCAATGCAAGACAATATAGAGGACTTTACCGATGTACCCCTAGATCGAATCTTCTTTCGAATCGACATTGCGTTCGATAATATCACACTGCCGATTTTGGCTCGCATTACCAATTCACGGTTGAGTTACGAGAATCCAAATTACATTATATATGGATGCCAGTTCTTCAATTTGCACCAACAAGCCAACAATATGCTGAAAATAGAAGTTCTGAACCTTGAGCGAGAGCAGGTACGGGCAATGATATCCATTGAAGAAATCAACGCCATCAGCTAACGCGGAAATATCTCCTTCCCAGCGCAGTAACCAATAAATATTGTTGCCGCATTTGATATAGCTGTGATACATATAGGGCATGTCGAGCGCTCAACCCCTCCATATCCACCAAGAAAATACACGACTAAGAGAACTTCTTCGGCAAGTAGAAGAGCTTTGTGACCTTTTGGATATCTTGTGGGGCTCCGGAAAAGATCAAAATGGATTTTGGTGTGAGCTTTGGTCAAACGATACCACAACCCTCTACAGAGGGGACTCCCTACCAACGGTACTGCACCAAGCAATCGGGTATCTCAAAGACCTGCTTTCATAATATTAAGCAAAAAAAAATCTCACCGATGTATACGATGAGAAGGAAATCATGGGAGAACGATGTACGTTTAATGCTCTCCTTTCGCATCTTGAGACTCTGTTTTTCCATGATCGGCCTCATGATGCTCCCCCTCATGATGGTCTCCATGGTGTCCATGATTGGCTGAATTGATCAACGCTCCGATAAAGACAGCACCGATGACCAACGTAATGACCGTTGCAACCCAACCAGGGTATTTATCTATTCCAGTATATTCTGGTTTACTTGCGCCACTTCCCATATCTTCTCCTTTGGATATATGGCTCATCTATTCAGAATCGCGCAATTCTGCAAGGTCTACATCCGCAAAAGTCTCTGGATAGATCAAGGCCAACGTCAGTGCCTCTCCATATCTCTTCCAAAGCCTTTTCGTCGTTTTATATTGTTCATCATAGGGAAGTTCCATGGTAATTATCGGATATCGATCCTTTGCATATGCTCCCAAAGAACCCGAACGACTTCCTAATTTACGAAAAGTAAGACGAGAAAGCTGCGCCATTTGTTGTGCCAAATCACGTACGCTGGAACCGTCGTAATCCACGCAAGAGAAGGGTTGATGAATAGATACGATCCGTTTGGGTTGAAACCGATCGAGAACCTCTTTAAACAATCGCGTTTCTGGTTCGGAAAGCGGATGCTCTCCTGTCAAACCACGCCCATAGTTTTCGGAAGGAAAATTTCGATTTAAATCCACGCGTCGACGGTTACTTCGGGTGTCATCAACCCAGCCATCCGGATTCAGCATCGGAATCAGCACAATGGTCTTACCTTCCAGAAGGTGGGGGTTTTTAAGAAGGAATTGGCGTAAGGAGAAAAGAAGAGGCGCCCCCACCCATTCATTTCCGTGTACTCCTCCCACATACAAAATGTGTTCTGGACCGGATCCAATGATTTCTCCATAGATCTCTCTGCCCGTTACGGAGTACCCCAAACGTTCGGAGTGAAACGAGGGTTCAGAAGCGAGGAGAAAGGAGGAGAAGATGAGGGAGAGAAGGTGCATTTTGACTATAAAAAAGAGGAGGCTTGGATAAAAACGTCAGTATGACACTCCACGGAAGATAATAATGGGTCTGAATAACCCCCCCCTATTGTAATTACAATAGGAACGTTAAGCTTTGCAACCATTTCATAAATATAATGGTTCCGGGTACGCAACCCTTCTTTACTCAACGACAGTCTCCCCAAACGATCACTCTTCAAACCGTCGACACCCGCTTGATAAAAGATAAAATCGGGTTTAAAGGTTTCGATGACGGGCGGAAGAGATTTTTCGAGAATACGCAAGTATTCTTCGTCTTCTAATTTTTCCTCTAGAGGTACGTCTACATCACTTTTTTGCTTACGGAAGGGAAAGTTCTTTTCACAATGCATAGAAAAAGTGAACACGCTGGGATCATCTTGAAAAATAGAGGCCGTTCCATCACCTTGGTGTACGTCTAAATCGATGATGAGAACCCGTTGGCAGCCCATCTGCTGTACATACCGTGCGGACACCGCCAAATCATTAAAAATACAATAGCCCGATCCATAGTCGTAGTGTGCGTGATGGGTACCACCCGCTAAATTTCCCGCAATTCCATAATGAAACGCATGTTTGGTGGCCGCAAGTGTTCCACCCAGCAATGTTAGTGTTCGAGGAATCATCGACGGTGTCCACGGACGCAATCCAATTCGGCGTACCTCTCTGTCGCTGAGGGTGGACGTTAGAAAACGTTCGACATATCGATCGCAATGCGCCAACTCCACCACGTCTCGATCTATTTTAGGGGCGTCTTGAAATACGATCCTCTTTCCCAAAACCTGTAGCATTCGATACAACATTTGGTATCGCTGCCGGGGAAAACGTGCCTTTGCATCGATCCCGGCCGAGTAAATATCAGAATACCACAGGGAAAGCACTACAGTTGCGCGATGTTGATTCCTTCTTTTTTAGAAGAAAGAACCCTTTGAATATCTAGGTCTTTTC
>JAYYRF010000812.1:0-5139 GCA_036127535.1 Myxococcota bacterium
GTCGCACACCTCTGCCGCACCGGGGCTTATGGTGACATCGCTGTCATTACAATCCGTACTGTTATCGACGTACCCGGTGGGCTGATTGCATGCTTGCTGAGACACGTCGATGCCGTAACCATCGGAGTCGCTATCGAGATACCACGTCGTCGCGTCTACGGCATCATTTTCATCGATATCGCCATCACAATCGTTATCCATCAAATCGCAGATTTCGTCGGCACCCGGATAGGCTTCGGTGTTCACATCATCGCAATCTGTCGAATCCGTAACATATCCCGATGGCTGACTACAAGCCTTCATCGAGATGAGCGGATTGCCAAATCCGTCGACGTCGAAGTCGAGATACCAAGCGGTTGCGTCTGTCGCGTCTGCACCGTCGATAAGGCTGTCACAGTTGTTATCGTAGCCATCGCACAATTCTGATGCAGCGGGATGGATAGCATCGTTGCTGTCATCGCAATCATCTGCACTGTCCGAATATCCTTCGGGCAGAGCGCAAGCCGTCGTTGAAACGGCCGGATCGCCGTAACCGTCTAAATCTTCGTCTAGATAATAGCGATTTGCGTTAATAGCGTTTTCGTCGATTTCTCCATCGCAGTCGTTATCGACACCGTCGCAAATTTCATAAGAACCGGGATGGGTGGAAGCGGAAAGATCGTCGCAATCTAAGGCATTGTAAACATAGCCCGGTGGTTCTTGACACGCCTGTACAGTATTATCCGCGTCTCCGTAACCGTCAAAATCAGCATCGGCATACCAACGTAATGCGACACCTTCATCGATTTCTCCATCGCAGTTGTTATCGATTTCGTCGCAGACTTCATCGGCACCTGGATGAGTGTTCGAATCGAGATCGTCACAGTCTTCGCTACTCGAAACATATCCTTCGATTGGGGTACATGTAACAATCGCATATCCACCACCCGCACCATCGCCGTCCGCATCTTCGTACTGCGTAATCGCATCGGCGATATCCGGATCTTGCGCATCGACAACCCCATCACAATCGTTATCGACACCGTCGCAGACTTCATCGGCACCTGGATACGTTACTGGGTTGGTATCATCGCAGTCCTCTTCGAATGCAAACCCATCACCGTCTGCATCTACGCTGACGGGTTCTATATCGGTTTTCTCACTCCGTTCGCATGCCAAAAATGTACAGAGCATCCATGAAAAAATTGCCATATAAATTCCCTTTTATGAAAAATGAATATTAAAACCCAAGAAGAGTCGTCTCCGGCGCACATCAGCAAGGATTGTCTTGATACGCGCAATCAACCGTCGAAGTTGGTGGATTTTCAGGATCACCGGTCGCTTGTCCGGTGAGTTCACAACCGACAATTTCCGTATAATATGCCTCGCTGAATTCACAAATGGTGTTGCAACTCTCTTCGGTCAGTTCACCATCTTCGGAAAGATATGACGTGTATTCGTCATTGGTCATGGTAATACTCTCAGTCCATTCTAACATCTCCGCACTACAATCATCCGCGGTGTCCAATGCATCTTTCTCGGTGCAACCAAGGAAGAGATGGACGACGAACATCATACGCAACTGTTTCATGATTTACTCCTACGACTCTTTTCACTTGTATTAACATTCGTTTACCGACAAGGCGAACAACGAGAAGCAATCGTTTTTGGATCAGAAGATGGCTCTCGGTTGGTTGTGAGTGCTCGTAATGCCGTATTGTACGTGTAAACACGAGCACTCTCTACTGTCGAGTTTTGACCGCTAAATCCTTGAGAGATTCCCATAGTCTTTCTGCCGACAAAGTATATCCTTTTCGGTTGAGATGTATGAAGTCCGGTGCGGCTAAGGGGGGATCCTGGAGCCGCCAAGATAAAATAGACGCCTCCCCTCCCATCGCCTCCTGCCAATCCCAAAAGGCACAATGAAACTCTTTGGAAACCTTGCGTTGCGCTTGAGCAACTTCCCGCACACGTGTCCAAACCGAAAAGGTTCTTTCTTGCTCGTGCACGACGCGATCCGTCGGACCGATCAATAGACAGCCGACATCGGGCTGGATCTTTCGAAGCGTGAGCAAGGTTTGTCGTAAATCCGCTTCGTACTGCGATATACTCAATGCGGTATTCCCTGCTTCGTTCGTACCATAAGCCAACACAATGAGATCCGGTTCGAGCACGGAAAGCCCTTGCTCCAAAAGCGGCGTGTCCCACCGAACCCAATCTTTTGCCACTCGACCATTGATCCCCATGGCATCTACAATAACACCGGACTCGTCCGCTTCACTCGATACCCCGAGTACGCGCACCATACCATTTCCCTTCGGACGAATCTGTAATCGATGTCCTCCGGTGGGTACAGAAATGGTATGAACCTGCATCTCGCTTTCTTCTGCCTTCGTATTCACTTCAATGGGCTCGAGATCATCGACCTGCATTAAAAGACTTCCCCCGTCGGGTCTTGTCATCGTGAAGACATGATAAGCGGATGTCGTTTTACCCAGGTAGTTTTTAGAAGTGGTTTGTATCCAACCAAAATCAAGAGGGTCGTCGCTTTCGATGTACATGCCGGAAAAACCGAGGGTCATCTCTTTTTTACGCTTCGGTTTTCCAAGATAATTGGATGTCCATCCATTCGAATAACAAAGATTAATATCGGTTCCTCTGTACCAGCGAAAGACCTCGGCCGGTAAAATGAATCCATGACCTCCATCTCCGTACTGCCATTGAACCAGGCGCCGGAAATGACCACTCCAAATCTCTGCCGCCGTATGTGAATCTCCATATATAGAGATTCGAACCCGCTCATTCGAGGAAGCTTTGGATAAAACATCCCGAATGGATTGTAAGGATTCCTTCGTTCCCTCTATTGGTTGTAGAGGCAAGTCAGCAAGAGACAGCAATTCCCAAGGCTCTATCGAATCGACAATTTCGATCGGAGTCGCATCATCCAAGGTGAGAAGTACGTTCTTTTTTTTCTTCTTTTTTCTTCTTTTTTTGACGTTCTTAACAAGCGGTTCTCCTTTTTCTTCTGCGCGCAAAGACTTGGCTTCCGAAACTCTTTTTTTCGCTTCGGAACAAGTTTCTGCGGGTATTGTGCTCAAGGAGGATATCGTGTGTGGTTTTGCAAAGGAAAGGACAGAGAGGAGGAGAGAAATCATAGATACTTATGGGGGACAAGGGATATTGGGATAGTCGGCGACACCGTGGTCGAGTTCAGCCAATGAATCAATTACAAAACGGGTAAAACAACCAAAGTATTTCTTTTGTATGTGTATTTTATCGTTATCGAACCAAGACATCTGGCTTTTTGCAAAGGTATGCCAATCAATAACTTTTACGTTACTCCATCTCTCTTCACCATTGTGAAGTGTTTGATTTACCTTTTTCTCCCACTTTCTCGGGACATGGACAGTCATAAAGATCACAGTGGGTATATCTTGGAGTTCGTTCATCATTTGATCAAAAGCTTCATCATTAATATAGCCATTGTTGCCGAGGTGAATCAGAACAATTTGGCTTAAATCATTCTTTTTCTTCAGCGCTTTTATGACGTCTATTCCCGACAAAAAAGATCTGGATTGATCCGCATCGATAAGAAACTTGTGTTGAGAGGCTTCTGTTGCCCATGGAAGCATCGCTTGGATGACGGAATCGCCAACGACAGTAATGTCGAGCACAGGGGGTGGAAGAGGTGGAGTCGTGGTATCCACCTCGTCTATGTGTAATTCCTCCACGACTTCTTTTTGCACGACGAGGGGCGCAGCCTCAACTTCCTCACTTTCTTTATTGACCAAAGGCTCTTGGGGTACATCTCTCGAAAAGGCAACTCCGAATGCAACCAAGAAGAATAGCGTCAATGCAACCAATTTTCGAATTGGTTTTTGTCGTCCCACTGTATTCCAGCGTCGAATTGGTTGTTCAACAAAACGGTAGGATAGTTCTGTACATAACACCACAAGAACCAAGCGCAGTACAACCAAATTGATCGTCGGCATAAATACATCTACGTCTGGAATCGTGACTTGCGTGATGGGCCAATGCCACAGGTAAAGTCCATAACTGCGTTTTCCAATGTAGTTAAAAATCGGAAGGGATAACAATCGACTGAGCCAACTGGTCGAATCAAACACCAGTATGATCAACAACAAAACGATCATGTCGAATAGGAAGAACCCACCCTGATATAAAAAGGAACTAAACTCATCCAGTTGCCAAAAAAAAATGCCCAAAACAAGAAAAGACGAAATCCCGAGCATATTTTTCCATAACGCAACCTCTTTTTTGGCGTTTTTCCACGGAGTCCACAACAGTGCCCCGGCTGAACCCAAAAGAATGGAGCCCGCACGACTATCCGTTCCATAGTATATACGAGACGGATCGACAAAAGGTTCATACAGATAGGCCATCCACAAAAAGGAACTCACACTTCCCAAAATGAGGACGTTCACCAGTACGGTTCGCGACAAGACTCGGGATAAGCCCAAAAATAAGATCGGCCATATAAAGTAAAATTGTTCCTCAATCGCCAAAGACCACAAGTGCTGCAGTAAGGAGGGCCGCCCGAAGGCTTCAAAATAAGACTGTTGCTGAAAGATAAAAAACCAATTGATGCAGTACGCCAGAGAAGCCAAAACCTCCGTTCTCAAAGAGAGAAGTTCCGTGGGTAAGAATATTGCAACATACCCCATCACACTCGTAAGCAGCACGATCAAAGCCGGAATCAAGCGTCGAATGCGCTTACTCCAGAAGGCGTACATGCTAATCGTTTTACTCTCGATAATTTCATTAAAGAGAAGCGTTGTGATTAAGTAGCCACTAATCACAAAGAACATTTCCACCCCAAGGTAGCCACCATCAAAAAATGGGGTATCCCAGTGATAGAAAACGACTGCTAAAACCGCAACAGCTCTTAGGCCATCTAAACCGGGAGAGTACGGAAGTGATGGAGACATATCATTATTCTATCCCACAGAGATAGACCAAGAACGACAATTGTTTGGAAGATAAAGCACAGTACAATGCCCCATACAGAAGAAGATTTCAACATGACTCTACTACAAACCAAGTTTATCAAATTTGATGTTTTTTGATCATTTTTTCTACTGGAACGAGAAAAAATGACTCCAACAAAACAAAGGTGGATTTAGGGGCGCTAACGACTGT
>JAYYRF010000813.1:0-16878 GCA_036127535.1 Myxococcota bacterium
GGCCTGTTTCCGAATTACCGTAGCCATCGCCATCAAGATCGATGTAGTAAATGAAGGCAGAGTTGAGATCGAGATTGAGATCTTCATCGTCCATCGCTCCGTTACAGTCATTATCAACGCCGTCGCATACTTCGAGATTACCCGGAAAGGCTTTGGATTCTTCATCGTTACAGTCGGTTCCGTTCGAGGCATAGCCGGGCAGAACTTCACAAGCATCCATCTGAGAGGCTGCATTGCCATAGCCATCGCCGTCGCTGTCCTCATAAATAACAATGGTGACATTTTCATCGACAACCCCATCGCAGTTGTTGTCCACACCATCGCACATTTCCGTTGCCGCGGGGTTAATGGTTTCATTGGTATCGTCGCAATCTTCGCCAATATGAAAACCATCCGCATCCACGTCGGTATTGACATCGGTCTCGATATTTTCAAGGGCGGTTTTGTCTGCGCTGCAAGCGGGAAGAAATATAAGCACGGAGATGGAGAATAAGAATTTCAAGGGACTTCCTTTGTAAAAACACTTGTTAAACAATATATTTTTAACGTTTGAACCAAAAAAATCAAAGAAGAATCTGTCGCCAAATCAACCGATCCGATCACCTTTGCCTCATGGTAAACGGAATCCGGAGAATCTCACGCGAAGAGCCCCATCGGTTTTCAGCGCGTTTTGGGAAGGAAATACCAAAGGGAGCATTGGATCGCAACCCGCATGCGCAAAGAGAAGTTCAAACTATATTCGAACTCATTGGTATTGAATCGGTACTCTC
This sequence comes from Myxococcota bacterium, assembly GCA_036127535.1. Classification (GTDB taxonomy): domain Bacteria; phylum Myxococcota_A; class UBA796; order UBA796; family UBA796. Next base: position 771 of record JAYYRF010000813.1, read on the forward strand.
TCAACAAAGGACAGCACTTTTTGCTGGAAATCCGGGTTGTTCGGCTGATCATGAGCACCCGTATATATATGAGACTCAAAGTTCTTTCCCGCCGTCTCCCTTAGCCACTTAAGGTTTTCTACCGGTATTAGATCGTCTTCATCACCGTGAAGGATCAAACCGGCGTACTGGATCTTGGCAATGCTCTCGGCCGGATTGACATCCTTGGGATTATACCCGCTCATCCAACCCGCCAATGCGATCGATGCCTTTGCCAGATAAGTGGGTATCCAAAGGGAATTGGCCTTGCGTATCAGATACGGATTCAACCGCGCAAAGGTTCCATCGGCTACAACACCGGTAATAACCGGAGAATGGTTTTCACCTGCCCACAACAATACTGCAGAACCGCCCATAGATACACCGAAGAGAACAACATCACGGTGTCCTTTTTTCTCGAGATACCCAACAGCCGCTCCAACGCTGGCGGACTCTTGCTCACCCAGCGTCGTGGGCCGAAATGAATTCTCTCCGTGTCCCTGAAAATCTATGGCAAAAACATTATAATCCCGAGCCAACGCAACAATCAACGGCAGCATGTAGGCTTTGCCGCGAGATCGACCGTGACAGATCACAACGGTTCTGCGGGCATTCGGATGTGGAAACCACCAAGCATGCTCTCCGCTGTCCAATATGACCGCTTCGGATTGGAGACCATAGTCTGCGGGCGAGCCATAGTCCTTGAAGACTTTAAAGACATTGGGAAATGCAATGGAAACGGCTCCGAAGAAGCATACAAGCAAATGAATCACAACAATTCCAATCACAATCCATTTACCCATTGTTCGATTGTTCATGTTCCCAATATAAACCGATTGATAAACTCGGTGACCATTCCCAAGAGTATTGGTAATCCGGTGGCAACGCCGAGCTGTTGAATAATGCGCGCATCCATAGGCCAAACCGGCATCTCAGAGCCAATCCTATACAGTCGTTCAATGGATTCGATCTTTTGTGCGTCCTGCAGCGAAATCCCGTCCGTTTGCAAGCTTTCTGATATTTTTGAATATGTGGCTTGAAATTCTGCATTCAGGGCAGCCAAGACACGCCTTTTTTCCTCTGACATGATTTTGTGCGCGCGCGAAAGAGGGGCGAGGAATAAGTAGACCGATAAAATGATAAAAACAAAGATTATGGGTATAAAAAATGGGAAGTCAGATGGGCTGGCCGTTTGATCCGCACCCTTCGCAAACGCGACCACGGAAAGATAAACAGCCAGCAAACACAAAAAAGCATTGAGCGCCATCGATATCGCTCCGAGTTCCTTGAGCCCTCCACAACCGTCGGGATGTAAGGGCTGCAAGACCACGGTTTTTCCATCCGAGGATTCAAAAACCCTTCTCATTTGAATAACGGTTGCCACACCACGCAAAAGAATATTGGCAATCATATAGAAATTGATGATCACAAAGAAGCGAAACCACCAAGCCTGAAAACCGGCATCCCAAGCATGCCAAGTGTCCCCCTGAAGCAAAAGAATCAGGGCATTGACCACAACAGAAACACCAAGCGCAAGGGGGAAAAACCATCGTTTGTTAATGGCTCTATCAACCGATTGGAGATACTCTTGGGCTTCTTTTTCAGATGAAAATTTGATGATTTGATCTTGGATCAGCTGGGTGAATCCGTGTTGGAGCTGATTATAAAAGTTCAGTACCAAAATGATGCCAATGGGCAGAACAATACCCATGTTGATTAGATTCGCATAATCTCTGAGCATGGCCGTAACCAAGGACGTCTCGCGAACCGAGTCTGAGACGAAGGAGATGGCAAAGGCTCCTCCAATGGCTGCTAGGGAGTAAAAAGTAGCCAAAAGCAGGGGATTACTGGTTATGCGTTCTAAAAAAAAACGCATGACATAGTCATTTCTGTGCGGTTGAAATTCCAAAGACTGTTTTAACAAAACCTCTCCCTCTCTACACTACTCAACGTAGTATTGGGATGAACGGATAAAAAATTCGAAGATGCCCATCTTGTCTTCTCATCCTAGCAAATCTACTTCATTATGATTCTTTTTTCCACCCTTTGGATTCGATCTCATGCTTCAACTGTGCCGATCTCAATACCATTTCTCGTTTCGATGGATATAAAAAAGCCCCGCCATCGTATCTGCATCGGTTTCGGAAATTGTTCCATCTGATTTTGGTCGCGATGATGGCGAGCCACTGCCAAGGCAAAATACCATTCAATTGGATGATAGACTCACGACGCTACAATACGTTTGCCAACCTTCTCTGCTTCCGGCAGCTCATCACCGCGATTGCGTACATCCTTCACGATCAATCCAAGATACACCAAGATACCACCTCCTCATTGTTTTTTTGAATCCAGACGGTAGACCGACTAAGGATAGATACGTTTCCAAAACTTCCTCAAACGCACACGGAGGCCACCATGGGTTTGAAAAACACTGAAAATGGATACGGATCGGGGACGAAGTTCTTCCACTGGTCGATAGCCTTTTTATTCCTTTTTCAATTTGTTACCATTGTAATATTCCGCATGTATGAGGACCACCCATCTTGGGATCCTCTTTGGAAAATTATGAATTGGCACAAAACATCCGGGTTGCTCATCTTGATGCTCGGTATCCTACGCGTCATCTGGCGGAAAACCATTCCTCTCCCCAATTGGCCAGCCGGCTTCGACACATGGGATATGAAAATTAGTCATTTTGCAGAGTGGGGCTTGTATAGCTGTATCTTCCTCATGACAATTACCGGCATCGTCATTGAGATTTTTGGTGGCTATTACATACCATTCTTCGATCTCTTCTACATCGACAACATCCGTCCTTACATCCATGCGGGTGCCGTTGAGTACGCCAAAGAGATTACAGACCTTCGCAAATCGAACGGTAACGCACTCGTGCACGACGTATTTGTTGCGATACACGTCGTTGGCGCCTACGGAGTCTTGGTCTTTCTTACCGCACACCTCACCCACGTCTTCCGACACCAGGCAATCCTAAAAGATCGCCTGCTGAACCGCATGCTTCCAAAAACCTTGGGTGGAGACGATGACGTATCTTCCAAAGAGCCTCCTGCGGAAAACATGTAAGTCACAAATGTTTTTGGGATCCGCCCCAAAAGACCGAGCCATCACCTCGTATTTTTTTGAATTCGAGGTGATGGTATGGCATAGATTAAGAAATGGATTCCGGACATTTTGATATACCACAATAAAAGTAGAAAACGTGGACTGCATAGCAGGCATAAGATACCTTTACAGTGGAGAGAAAATGCATTCCCAATCGCTGTCCTTTCAACGTAAGAAATGAATTCAATTACATGGAGAGTTATTATATGTCAGAATCTACTACATCCATTGGCAATCACCGAAAGCTGCAACAATCTTTGGTGTCCTCCCTGCGAGATATTCGTCACTTAGCAACCTCGCTGAACAGTTCTCCCCAAACGATTACACCGCTCCAAGAAATGCAGCAAAGACTGGAAGAGGATGTCTTTCGAATTGCGATCGTTGGCGAGTTCAAGAGGGGAAAAAGCACATTGATCAATGCTTTGCTGGGTCAGGAGATTCTTCCTTCCGATGTACTCCCCTGCTCTGCGACTCTCAATCGAGTCACCTACGGATTACAACCCAAAGTCGAACTCCGATTCAAAGCAAAAGCAGAAGAAGACGAAGGGACAGTAGAGCACATCGAAATCGATCAACTCAGCGCATACGTGACCAAACTGACACCGGAGTCAGAAAAACGTGCCAGCGACATAGAGGAAGCCATCGTATATTTCCCGACAAAGTACTGTCGAGACAAAGCCGACATCATTGACACACCCGGACTTAACGATGATTCCGCTATGACCAATGTCACGCTCAAGGTACTGCCCGAAGTCGATGCTTGTGTCTTGGTCATCTTGGCACAATCTCCCTTCTCCGCGTATGAGGCCGACTTCTTGAAACAGATGCTGACACATGATTTGGGAAGAGTGCTGTTTGTGGTCAATCGAATGGACGAGATTCGACGCCCCAGAGATCGAAAGCGCATCGTGGATTTGGTTCGCTCGAGAATCACCAAAGCCATTGAAGATCGGGTTGCAGAATTACACGAACGAGATTCCGATGACTACGTTCAGGCCTTACAAGATATTGGCGCGCCCAAAATCTTTGCGATTTCCGGCGGTCTGGCCCTCGACGCCAAGTTAGAAGACGATGCCGAATTGCTTAAAGAAAGTGGGTTCCCCGTTTTTGAAGCGTCATTAGAGCGATTTTTGACAGTAGAACGGGGTCTTGTCCGTTTGACCATGGCAGCCAACGTGATTCAGAAAGCGACCATCGATCTAGAGCGGCAGCTATCGATCACGTTGGGTTCTTTGCGGATGGAGGAAGAGCACTTTCAAAGTTCAATCGAAAAAACGCACAAACAGCTCGAAACGTTACAAGGGAAGTTGAATGTTCTGATCGATGGCTATTCCAAATCGAAAAAGACTTTGACGGAGCAAGTTCATCAAAGGATTGATCGGGCAGAACCCTTACTTCTTGAAAACATCGTCGACAGCATCGCCAATTTTGAGGTTACCGCAGAAGAGATTACCGACGAAAAGGACGAGGTGCTAAAGCGACTTCAAAAGATCGTTGAGCATCAGTTCAAAATCAATGGAGAAAAATTATCCTTTCTCTTGGGAAAAGACATTCAAGAGGGGTTGGGTAAAGATTTGGATGATTTACAAACCGTAAGTGCAGAAGCACAGCAAATCTTCATCAACATACAAAATTCGTTCACCGTGGACGATAGTTCCCTTGACGGAGAGGTCATCGTTGGAACACTCGCCCTTGCCAGTCGGGTCAATCCTTTCACCACGCTCGTATCTGGAGCCTTCTCCGGATATAAAATGGCCGGTTTTAAGGGTGCGGCGGTCGGTGGCCTGTCTGGGGCGGCCGCAGGATATGGTACACTGTTGGCCGGAGCCCAACTGGTATCGATGCTGGCCATGCCGGTAACTCTCCCCGTCTATATTTGCGTGTGGGCGGCCACCGCCTTTGGCGCTTGGTACGGTGGAAAATGGGCAACGTCCTTCTTTTTCGGACAAAATATCATAAACGAGTTCAAAGAAGAGAGCACCAAAAACCTAATGACGACCCTGAAGCAGGCAATGCCGGCCTATATGGATCAAATAAAAAAACACACCATCGAGCACATCGACGAATTGTATCAAAACCTAATCAACAGCATTGAACAAAACTTGGGAGCCTCGATCACGCAAACCAGTCAAGTTTTACGAGATCTTCAAAATCAACGGCTCTCCGAAGGCCTCAATCGAGATCAGCAGATCGACGAAAATCAGCGTTTCCTTCGTCAAGTTCACACCATTCAGCAAGAAGTGGATCACATACAAGATATACTGGGAACACTTCGAGACAACAACGAGGAGTCCGTATGACCAAACAAGGAAATCCAACAGCGGCCATTCAACTTAACTACGAACGATTTGTACAGTCCAGAGAAGCGCGAATCAATCAACATATGGTTGGAGGGATTCCCGATTACGCCTTTTCATTGGATTATACCATTCGGCAACAACTCAACCAAATTCCGTTTCTCCGGAAAGTGGTGGAAGGATTGCTGTCGCTTCGTGTCCCCCTCTTAAAAATACAGTACGAAGAATCCGGAATTGTGGTTGGACCCGATCAGTTTCCGCAGATCTACGACATGAGTGTTAAGTGCGCAAAAATACTTGGAATGCCCGTCCCCAATATCTACATCGAATCCAACCGAAGCCCAAATGCGTTCACCTTTGCTACGGGACATTCCGATCAAATTATTGTTGTGACGAGTGGCCTGCTGGAAAGCTTAAACGAAAAAGAACTGCAGTATGTCATTGGACACGAATGCGGCCATATTCACAACCGACATGTCGTCTACAACACGTTGTGGGAAATTCTCACGAACCAGGTCGCACGAAGCTTCTTCGTACGTCTGCTTTTGAAATTTGGACCATCGAGATTTGTGTTTGAATTGCTACAGTTGGCCTTCACAACCACCACGAGCTATCTATTTGGTCGTTGGCATCGCTGCGCAGAGATTACCTGTGACAGAGCGGGTCTGATTTGTATCGGCGACGTTGTATCGGCGATGAATGTTCCAGCGAGACTGCGCTTGCCGGGGGCAACCGATCTCGACGGTTTCAATCCCGATGCCTACAAAAACCAAATGCAAAACTGGAATCGGAGCTTCTTTCGATTGGGAGAGTTGTTGATGTCTCACCCTCCAGGGCCACAACGCGCCTTTGCAATCGAGCGGTTTTCTTTTACCGATGTCTACCGATCTTGGCGTCCAGAATTGGAATTTTCAGAACCTGCGATTCCACTGACCCAAATCGATGAAGAAATCAGCTCTCTGTTTACCTAACTTTCCGCGACAAGGTGAAGACCATGAAATTAAAAATAGAATACTCCGGTCAGCAAACAAGTGAAATGCTGGAAGACTTATTCGAGCGCACAAAGAGTGTGTTGCAAGGGAGTTCTTCGCTTGCCGTCCTTCCAAAAGATTGGGGATTACAACGAAATCTCTCTATTCGCAAGATTAAAAAGCGTTTGAACCGACCGCTGTGCGTCGCTGTCATCGGAGACTTCAAGAGAGGAAAATCCACGCTGGTCAATGCATTGCTGGGTAAAGAAGTCGTCTCGACAGATGTTCTACCCGAAACGGTAACGATCACCGAAATCTACAGCGGAGAGAAAGATACGACCGCATTGCATTTGGCAGATGGCGGTGTAATTCATCTATCCAATGAAGACAGGGTATCGAACCGCTTGGAAGAGGTGATTCGCAATGTTCACCAACCCGTCAGCCATTTGAAAATCACCTATGCCAGCCCGAAAATGAACAACTCGATGATCGTAGATACACCGGGCTTGGGAGACTTAAACTGGCGGTTTGACAAAATGGTACAGCAATGGATCGGGCAAGCCGATGTCGTATTGTATGTAATTTCCGCGATCTCTCCGCTGTCTGAGAGCGAACGTCAATTTCTATACAATTCGCTCAAGCCATTGGAGGTTTCCAAGTTAACCTTTGTCGTGAATATGATGGATAAGCTCCACCGACCAACCGATCGTCAAAACATCCTCAACAAGGTTCGACAATCGCTGGCTTCCGATTTTCCGGATGCAAAGGTTATCGGGGTAAGCGCCCTTCAATCGTATGAGCGGCAGCTCGATCCGCAAAGTCCCATCGATCCCGATCTCGATCTCGCCTTCAAGGAGCTGGAAGAACAGCTGGATCTGATCTATGAGTCACAAAATGATTTGGTTCGCTCCGAAAGGGTGACCAAAGCGTTTCACCAACTGATGTTGGCTTGCTGTAGAGACATCGGACTCACCATCAATGATCTTACAGAAGCGAGCGTATCGGCCGAAGAGAAAATGCTTGCGCTGAAAAAAGAGCAAGAACTCTTGATGGCACAATTGCCGACGCAACAGGAACACCTTCAACAAACGTTTGATGGGTTCCAAGCGGAGACAGCAGAGTGGATGACTGAATTTGTCGATCGTTTCTACCAAGAAGTTTTACCGCAAATTGAAACGGTAGACGGAGATCACAGCCAACGACATTTTCCATTTTTCGTGAGTGATGTGTTCAAAGAAGCACTCTCCACCTGTATTTATCATCATCTTGAGCAATTATCTACGAATGCAAGCGTTGATGTTTTTGGAGACTCGACAGATGTAGATCCCCTCGAATCGGAGATCAAAGACATTCATCAGCGCTCACTCAATCCCTTCGATTCGGGTTCCTTCGCTGGAAATGTATTCCTAGTCGGCTCCGTCGCCCAAACGATTGGTTTGAGCGTGGGCGTAGGATGGTTGAGTTCCTCTGTATTTCTCGGACATTTAGGGGGAATCATTGCAGGAACCGCATTTTTAGCGACGACATCTGCATTGGGGCTTATGAAAGACAAAAAGGTCAACAATCCCGAAGTCCTTCAAGAGGCATTGTCAGAGGCTAAAAAGGAATTATGTACGGGTATCGTGCAGAGTGTTACGGAAAAATACGCAGAAATCTTGGAGATAACAAAGCAAAATCTCGAACAACAGCATTCGAAAGCGGTGGAACATTTCGCCGCGCGCATCGAGATGGTCGAACAAACCTCACAACGAGATAAAGACGAAAATCAAGAGCTTTTGGAGCAGACAAAAACCCTGAACGGACACCTCACCAATATTTTGGAAGAGACCATATCTCTTCGAGGCAAACAGATTCGCAGCATCGGCATTCAACAATGACAGTCCGCATTTCTTTGTCAGAGTCTTTGTTGGTATTGTGGTTCCAAAGTCACCAACGGGCAACCGATGCGGCGGATACCGTATTTTGGTCTTTACAGAATCTTCTAGTGGAACCATCGTCTCCGGAGCTCCTTCGGGCATCAACCACCATGAACATGGATGCACCGCTGGTATCTTCTTTTTTAAAGCGACAATACGAACGGAAAGTTTCGTTATTCCTCGAAGAGCTCTCCGTTGAGATTACACAAAAAATATTGGAGCAGCTAAGAGAATTTCATTTGCAGCTCGGAGTACTCATGGAGGTGCTGGAAATTCTGAACAACGACGTTTCCCGCCGAGAAGCAGCGGGCTGGGATATCCAACAGCGCCAACTCAGTACCGATACAGCGGAGGGAAGAAAGAAATACCTGCAGGTACAAGGGTTTGTTTTTCATCATCTTCAATTGGCCTTTGTGTCTTCCGCAACGCCGGTGAGCAAACTGGACAAAAACGATCCGCTGCACCAATTCATACAAGAAGAATTTCGTTCGTTGCTACTGCCAATTGAACAGTATCTAAATACCATAGAACAATCGTAGTATAGAGAATCCAATGCCAGACATCCATGCCAGAACCCTAACGTTTGATGTCGTATCCGACATCCTTGAGTTGTCTAAGATTGCCGGAAATTTTCCCAATACCGATATACAATCCCGCCTTCTCCGACTTCGACAAGATATCATCTCTCTGCGGTGCTCTGTAGCCGTTGTCGGTGAATTCAAGCGGGGAAAAAGCACCTTTATCAATGCCTTGCTCGGTCGTTCGGTTTTACCGTCTGATATTTTGCCGACCACCGCTACCGTCAATCGAGTAACTTGGGGTATTAGCCCTCGGCTAACGTTGCATTTTCGAGACAACCAAGATGCGAAGGTCGTACCCATTGAAGAGTTGCAACAGTACATCACCAAATTGACAAAAGAATCAACGGAGACGGCCAAAGGCATCCAAGAAGCGGTAATTGAATGGCCATTGCGATTCTGTCGCGAGGGGATTGACTTGATCGATACCCCCGGACTCGAAGACGAAGCTGCGATGACCGCCGTAACGAACGAAGTACTGCAATCGGTCGACGTTGTACTCCTGGTCATCATGGCCAATGCTCCCTTTTCGGAGACGGAAGGGATGTTTTTAGACCAACTCTTGCGAAGTAACATCGCACATGTGATTGTGATTGTAAACGCCATCGATCGGATTCGTCGCGCTTCCGATCGTGAAAAGGTTCTCGACGCCGTCCAAAAACGCGTTCGAAAGCAGGTGGAGCAGACAGCAGCAAACCTACATGGCCGCCATTCCAAAGAGTATGAGCAATTTATGAAGCGATATGGCTCATTAACTGTCTGCGCAGTATCGGCTTTGGATGCTTTGGAAGGTCGAGAGCTCAATGAACCGGATTTGCTGGACAAGAGTCAAATGGCAAAGGTGGAAGAGATTCTCGACGCGCTTGTGATGCAAAGCGACCGACTCGCACTTCAGTCCAGATTGACGAAGGCTTTTTCGATTTGCGACGAATTGGATCAAATCATATCTACATCCGCCCAGGAGAGCTCGTCGGATCAGAATACGTATATCCGAATCCAACGCCTACTCCTGCTCTGTCAGACGTCCATAGATAAATTGGACAAAGACTTACTAAACATTCGCACAGAGATCAAACTATACATTACACAGCATCTACAAGAGCGAAATAACTTCTTGGAAAAAATATCGCAGAGCATTGACGCAATCGTTTCGAGGTACGAATCAAGCATCCCAGAAGATATGGAGAATGAATACGATCAATCGGTATGGGATCTGTCTGATTCGCTACACCAAGATCTGCACCAGTCGGTTCATTTATTTTTGGACAATCTAAGCGTAGAGATTAACCAGTACATCGCACAAAAACAGCACAAGGCAAACCGGCGTCTGAATGCGTACCAGTTTTTGTTGTCGAGCATGGTAGAGGAGATGAATGCATTGTCCATTGCGATTTCTCCTCCCGATCTGTCTAATTTTCAGCTCAACTTCGATAAGATTTCGGTGACAGATTTGGTCGATGACATATCGATTTCAGCAGATAGGGTGTGTGAAATATCGACGGATGAGCAGATCAAAGAAAGCATTAACGAACTCAACAACATCCCAAGCTGGAAACGCGTGATGGCACTCGACTTTGACGGTCCAGGAGAGACCTGGGGAAAGCTGGTCAAGCATAAAATATTTAAGCAGTACGAAAGCATCGACAATCACTTTATCCAAACCGTTACGCGATATTTGGATAAGCAGATGGATGCGGTACTGGTTCCCATCCGGCTTTTGATCCAAGAGTTCAACCAAATAAATATTCAGCTCATACAGTCGGAAAAAGACGGTCAGCAAATCCTTCGCTCTGAAAAGGAGGATCTCGAAGCGGCCAAGACCGAACTGATCCGTACGCGTGCGCGATTATCTCGCGTATACGATCAACTGTAGACAGGATTGACCCAAAATGAAAAGGATGAGGAAATGAGGAAAGCACTCGGGATACATCTTGAAGAAGATGAGAGCGTCAGTTTTTGCTATGAACTGGAATTGTCAAAGATTAGAAGCGCGGCCAACATTTCTGCTGTCATTCTATTCTTGATTGGTTTCATTTTTCCGCTGATGTTCCTTTTGTGGCCATTGGCGGGGTACACCATTTATAAATCGAGAAATCCAAATGACGATTTGATCGTCGGCCTATTATTGACCAACAAACGATTTGTTCAAATTCACTTTAATGAAGCCAAATGCCGAGCCATTACCATCCCGGTTCGCAATATATCCAAGGTCGATTGCAATAGAAAAGATATTCGCGTTCGAGGAGGAAGAGGTTTATTCGGACTGCTGACCGGTCTATTGGGCAGTTGGGCACTCACCAAAACGCGAAACCATTTCCAAGATAAAAACGAAAAGACCTCGGAAGCATATTGGGACAGCACAAGGAGTCTTATACTGACCTACAACGGAGCCCAAACCCATCAAATTAACGTTCTCCAACACAAAATTGACCGGCGCGTGGTAAAAAAGCTGGGAGCATTGATGGCAACCGGAACCGAAGAGGGATGGAACCGGGTTGGGCAAACGGCAGAGTCTATTCCGGAAGAAAGAAAGCGGTCTTTGCTGTAAACCGACTCCCAAATGGATACAATTGTTTAAAAGAGGAGGCCGTGAGATGGATGGGGATTCTCATCGAGCCACCTCTCGCGTTATCATCGATGAATAAATGTGAGACAAAGGTTATACGTGGCTTCCTCTGAACCGGCTTGTTAAGCCAAATTATCATTCTCTTTATCGGTATTACCGTTGAAACTCTTGGGGTACAAATGCTGATTTTATTGCTCTCCTGTATGTCCGCAAAAGTACAGCGTTTAGAGAAAAATGTTCAAGATCTCCAGCAACAGAACACGCAACTCGAAGAGCGTGTACGCGAGCTGGAAAAAACGACCGCAGAATATGAATCGCTAATGAAACTTCTAAAACTCGGTTTCGATCGCGTTATCAGAGAGGGTAAACAAGGAACAGAAGAAGCGCGTGAACAAGGGAAAACGTTTTTGAAGCCCCGCTCACAGCCCGAAGAATGGCCTGAAAAAATCGCAGACTGGTCTAAAAACGCTTCTCGGAATCAAGTCGAGGTTTCACCAGAAGATCAAGCCCTTCTGCGGCAAACGGAGTACACAAAGAAAATACGGATGTTTCAGCACCAAAGTCCCGAAGGATTTGTTGATGGTTTTCGCTTGAGTGGCATCCGAAGGGATTCGGTTTTTTACCGAATCCAATTCAAAAATGGCGATATTATCATGGCGTATAATGGGAAACCGCTCACGAACCTGCCTGCGCTAATGAATATTACGCAAACTTGGAACGAAAAGAACCATGTCTTCCTGGTGAAACGACGAAACCAATTCCTGGTATTGGAATTAATCTTCAGGTGAGAGAAGGACCGACACAGGTCGTATCCTTGCACGTCGGTGTTCCCGAAGCGGTGCAAGGAAAAAAATCGCTCTTCTACGTCGATTTATCCATATCATAGGTCTCGAGAAAGCAGAAGTCGTTAATCGTCACTCATTTGGTTATCGATATACTGATTCCAAGTTAGACCCATCTCTGGGTCATAACTATCGGCTAACGGATGCTCGTCATCAACATATTGCCTTGACATCCCATAATGGTCATGCCACCTATCGGTTTCGTATTGTTCCCGATCGGCTTCATCAAAATCATATTCTTCGGACATCTCTGTTGAAGGCTTCAAATGAGAAATACTCGGCTTTTTTGTATGAAATTGCGGCTGTTGATTGGGAGTATGACCACCGGAACCCGAAGGGAGAACATCTGTAATAATCCACAATATAAAGACAAAGACTAAAAAAGCAGTAATCACAATCTCTCCCCTGCCGCAGTGGAATTGGGATGCTCCACAATACGTATATGTGAAAGCATATCGCTAAGATACCCGTTCAGCAAATATTAGGCAATATCCTCGTTTTCCCCAATTTTTTCCGCAAAAAAGAGACCGCAAAAACCATTTTTATGCCTGCTGTAATACAACCGACAACCCCAGTGTATCGGATAAATCGAAAAGCGAACAGGCAGAAGCATGAGGTCGTCCATCCGATGTTGCTCTTCCGACGACGACACCGACGTCATGTTGATAAGTAGTGCTTTTTGATTAGCTCTACCAAGGTTTCGTGTTGCTTTTGTAGCTGAATCATGGTCCAATCTGTATTCAGCATGATTCTCAAGGAATTGGGAAAGGTTTCAATACTCTTTTCAAAGTACCGTTTCTTTTTCTGCGCAAAATCCAATCGACCCTGTTTTGAATTTTTGCGTTTACTGATCAAAGCGAGATTCCCCAAACGATGCGTCCACTCTTCTCTCTCTAGAGGGGTAAAGTCTTTTATCCATTGGCTATCTGGATGTGGGTTTTGTGGTAAGACATGCTCCACAGACATCTGATTGTAGGAGACTCGTTGCTCTTGGTATAAAGGAGCATCCAATAAAAAATCGACTTTTCGAAGTATGTAGCGCGCAAATCTCCGACCATAAATGGTGCCTTGTTGGATTTGAAGCATAAATTCGTTTTCGTCGAATGAAAAAACAGAAGAGGCAAGCAATTGCTTTATCTGCTCTTCTTTTGTTAAGGAATCGTTGCGGGAGACTTTTTCCATTTCTTTAATGATACTGTTCATCGCTTCGATCCGGTATGTTGGCGTTTCTCTGGCGATCCAGTCTCCGGAAAACTTATTGTCCAGTTTGGTAAGATATGTATAGATGTTGGTCTCTCCAAAGGTCTTCTTGTATGCCAAAAGCGGAGGAATCCAAATCTCAGAGAGTGCAGTATCTTTCAAAACGGCAATTAGGTTATCAAAGGCAAAGTTTTTATGCAAATGAAAATTACTATTGGAAAAAACTTGATCCAAGTGCTCTTTGTAGCTCAAAATCAGGTCGAAGGTTTCATCTCCTCTGGCGAGAAGAGGCGGTAGCGACTCATACTTTTTGGTGCTTTGGTTGAAACGCTTGCGCTGATAAATATTGTCTTCAAATTCCTTTAGAAGATTATTTCTCGCCTTCTCTTTGACCAAAACGGTTCGAATATAAGATAAGAATATGTCGAAACTCTCCCCTAAGTCTCCTTCTAGCGTTTCCCAGTCTCGTGCGTACTGCTCTCTTTTTTGATCGCTGGAAACCTCTTTTAGGTTTTGCGCCTTCAAAATATCACTGCTGCGAAGTCGAATCCCTCGGTCGTTTAATACCGTAAACAAACGAAAGGCATCTTCCAGATTATCACTCGCCACATAAACGATAATGACATATTGACGGAGATAGAGAAACAGCTCATCGATTCCGCTCTCTTTGTTCTCTTTAAACCAACGATTGATAATCAAAATGGCCTTTGCCATGTTTCGTATCGATAGATTTTTATGGGTCTTCGAAATGGTTTGCAGGTCGGCTTCATCTTGGGTTTTACCCTCAACTTTGAGCCAATTGGCGATAAATTTCACCACCTCCGTACGAATTTCAAATTCGATACGCAATCGTTCGGGTGTTCCGTCGTAGATGTTCCCCTCTTGAAATATCGATTGTGCGCAGGTATCCTTAATTTTTTCGTTGTTGCTGAGATCACGAAGCACCGCATGCAGCAAGTAGAGAGTGGTGAGTCGTTGCTGACCATCCAATACCGAACTTTCCAGATAAGTGCTGTTGTCTTCCGATCGCTTTTCCTGACAGTGCAAAACCAAGGAGCCCAAGAAGTATTGGCTTTTGGGGGTATTTTGTGCGGCATACAGCACATCGTCTAGGAGATTGGTAATTTGATCTTCTCCCCACACATAGGGGCGTTGGTAATTGGGGATGGAAAACCAAAGATCTCGGAACACTTCTTTGATCGGCAGTTTGTCCGATGATATTTGATTATTGGTTAAGCTAAGAGACATTCGTTATCCTAAGGTTGTGAAAGCAATGGTGATCTACTGTAATGTTTCCGTAATTCAAACGCAACCCTCCTCGTTTTTTGTGATATTTCATCGAAGAAGCAGAACATGATCAAAGGGCGATCTATATTGCCAAGACTGTTTTTGACGGATGACTCGATCTAAAAAGGGCAGCGCATCGGCAAACGTTCCCTGTTGAATTGAATACCCAAAGACCTTCAAAGAAATCCGTGTGTTCTCTCTGGAAGAGTCGAAAGCAATCCTAAAAAAACCAGTCTATATCGAAACACGATAAGCAACCGTTGTATACCACAAAATAGTGTCGGTATTTCTCGTCCTCTTTTTTGTCACATCTATCTAAGACGGAATATATAAATCTCCATTTATTCACCATCTCGCTTCTCTCTTCCGGTGTATCCCAAATCACTTCCATATCGCCATCGGGTAGATATGATGCATAGTGTTGTTCAATGTAAGCGCGATCGTGATTGGTTCGATAGTACTCTAACGCGAGATATTCACCATAGCTCGAGCCGACCAAATTACCAAAGTCGCTCTCTGCGCAGATCAAGTCTATCCCCTTTGGTTTTGGCAGCTTCGACAAGTGCTTCCGTTTTTCCTTGAGAATGGCGCTATGATGAAACCACTCATAGGCGTATAAACTAACCAATGGTGCCGTAAAAAAAAAGGCAACACCAATGAAAAGCATGCCCATCACATGTATTAAAATTCTAAGTTCACGCATGGCCTCCCTCACTTATCGCTAAGGAAAGACACCTTTTCCATTCGTCGGTTCCCTAAGAATGAACAAAGCGTAAAAAACAGACATGCTCGCATACCTATTTTTCATTCCATTGGCATTGTTCGACGACGCGATTGGTTCCCATTTCGCCTTCTTTGTGTAGCCAAGATTTGGCCAAAGAAGGAACACCTTTGTTTTATTCGTTGGCAACCGGTGGGACGATGACCGTCACGTCTTTGGTTCCGAGCAAGGTACTTCCATCTCCATAAATTTCGAGTGTCATCGGAAAGACCTGTTCCACAGAGAGAGATGCGACTTCACCCGATATCAAAACCTGAAAGTCCAACGAAAGTCCCCCTTCTCCAACCGCAACATCATGGTACAAAGGAGGATCTACCACTGCCTGAAAACCCTATACGTTCCCTTTGATCTCTGCGGAAACCGTTTCGAACTGCACGCTTCCCAACAGACCCTCGACCGCGTCTACGATGGTATTGCGGAAAGCCTCCGAAGACCCCGTCCAGTGAAAGACCAAAGGGTCATTGTTTATACCCTCGCCATCGGCATCGTACAAAGACCCCGTTCGAAGCGCGAGATCATTCATTTGAGACAT
>JAYYRF010000814.1:0-6947 GCA_036127535.1 Myxococcota bacterium
GATGAACCGAAGGAAGAGCTTGAGGCGGCCAATTTTATCTGCTTGATGTCTTTGTATTCGGTCTCATCCATCTCTACAGCATAGAGATCTATTTTACCAGCATACTCATTCACCTCGAATGCAAGCTTTGTACCGTCCGGCGACCAGACGGGATTTGAAGCGTGACCACTCGTAGCGATTGGTATTTCTGTTGCACTGGCAAATTGCAGCGCTGTGAATAATAAAAGAGCGTTTCCAATCATTTTTTACTACTCCCCGATGGTGTGATTGTAAGTGCAAAATTTCCCCAAAAATAGAGGCGCGAGGTATCGGTTTGTGCTCCGAAGAAGCCTCCCAAACCTCCATTTAGATGTTTTCCTATAGGCAATAGATCATAGGATGCCCCGACGGCAACACCGCCAGATGTAATATTGCCACGCATGACCATAGCCTGTGAGATATTGACCGAGTCATTACAGATCGCGTATTCCGGGTTATCACTGCATATGCGATCATAGAGGGGCGATTGCCCCTCTTCTGTTGCTAACCCTTGAACACGGGCAACGCCTTGCGATAGCGTTCCCGCCAATTGCAGATTTAAACCTTTGATGGGATAAGAGATACCACCGAGCAACATACCCGCTCTATAGCTATTTTTAGAAGCCTTTAAACCGTAATCAGACGTAATCGTTGCATCGACTATATCGGTTTGACTAAACATTAGGTTGTGGAAGTCAAGCTGCCCAAAAATATCAAAACCAAACCGTAATCGAACTTGCCATCCCAATCCAAGTTTGAAACCAGCGCCACCAAACCCCACAGCTGTATATTGCTCACTTTCTGGCGCCAAAAGGTGTGGACCACTCGCACTTGTGGCTTGTGTATAAGCCATACCCATCACAACACGGGGGCCCATGTACGATATCAATGGAGGAGCGGGTGGTGGGGCAATTTTTATGGACATTGCAATGGCTTTCAATTCATCAGGTGTATCAGGATATTCAATCTTCGATAATTCAAATTGCTTATCCCCAATGCTATATTCCCCAAAAGGCAGTAAACCTTTAAAACGCTTGTTCTCTTTAATCGCCTTTTGGGCGTATTTAACGGCGTCCTGCTCTTCCGGCATAAATGGAATTTCTTTGATGTTCAAATCACTGTTCTCTTTGTAAGATTTACTTACTTCTATACGAACTGGGGCATAACTATCTTCAATCACTTTGATGCGACTGCGTAATTCTTCGGCTTTTTCCTTCGCGTTTTCATTGTCTTTACCAAGTTCATAGCCAAGTTTTGCTCGTTTATAAGACGCCCCCATATTGCCAATGTTGTATGCAGCTTGCGATCCCAAATAATGATCGCGGAACGAAGGGCTAACCTTTTTCAACTTGAGAATTTGACGATATTTCTTGTCGACACCCGACCATAGACTTTTTTTGGCGAGTTTTTTCATTTCTTCTGAAAGGCGTCTGCGCTCCGCCTTCAATTCCGCTTCGGAGTCTGCATAGGCAGCAGAGGATACTACGATAAGAGCGAGGTTCATAAGAGATACTCCAGTTTTGGAAAGTAGACACCACCACAGGAATTTTTGCGCTGCTTCGATTGCGCAAAAGCGGTGTGTGTAAAAGAATATGAAGCATAAAAAATACGCACGAGGCCAATCAATCCCATCTTTGCATATGTATCAAGTGATAGAGATTTTTTCGGTCGGAACTCATCACGAAGGACTACCCAAAAAGAGCTGTAAAATCGTTTTAAGGGCAATTTAAACACTGTTTTTTTTGTTAATAAATTCAAATGATCACCGAGCTTTTGCATCGAAAAAACCACGGGTTTAATGAAAGGAGTAGCACAGGGTATCAAGATATGCTTCATGCATGCTCCTTCGGCGTTAGACGAATGACCTGGTCTGCAATTCTGGCTACTGTGTCGTCATGGTGGCTGATGAGTAATAAGCCGGCGCCGTTCTGTCGAACCACGCGAACAAGGAGCTCAATCACGCCTCGACGCAAAACTGGATCCAAGCCTGTCTCTGGCTCATCTGCTACGACAAGTTTTGGCTGCGGAGCCACAGCAATCGCCAAAGCTGCCCGCTGAGCCATTCCTCCACTCAATTCAGATGGTAAAGCGTTGGCAACGTTCATCCTCAAATCCACTTCTGCCAGTTTACGCGCAATCTCCTCTCCGATGTTTTCTGGAGGTTGCTCTCTCCGGAGAATCGCCATTTCCAGTTGGCGACCAATTGTACGGCCTGGATTTAAAGCAGAGCTCGCAGACTGGGGAGAATAGGTAAAATAACTACCCCGCAAATGACGGGTCTCTTCAAGGAGTCTTTTCTGTTCTGACATGCCTTTTTTCAACACACTTTGAAACCAATCCTTTGTGGGATCCAATGCAGGATAAAACAACGAACCGGCCTGTATACCGGGCTCGACATCTAAAACCCCCATGATCGCCCGAGCGGTCAAAGACTTACCTGAACCGCTGTGGCCGCATAATGCGGTTACCGTCTCCGGCATAAGATCGAGATTCACACCTTGAATCAAGGTTCGCGTCGGTGCATCTATTTGCAGATTTCTCAATTTGACCAGCAATTCGCTCATTTGGCCCTCGCGGCTTTCGAGACCGAAGAAGCGGTAACAACAATCAATGTAATCAGAGCAAGCCCCAATACCAGTGCATGTAGGGTGTCCGCCTTATCGGCAATGAGGGAAAAATAGCCCATCCGGAGTAAATCAGCCCAACTATGCAGGTTGTCCAGGTGCGTGAAAGAGGGTTGCGATTCAACAACGGCGAGATAAGAGAGAGCGACCTCCAAGAATACAACCTGCATCATCACTTCCGCGCCTTGTCGAACGACAACCGGTCGGAGATTGAGCGCTACGATATGGTAAAGGTAAATCCGGAAAGAACCAAAGCCATGGGCACGTAGAGCTTCTACAAAGCGTGCTCCACCCAATCTACCGGCGACAGCGCCAGCCTCATCCATAGCCGTGGGAGAAGCCAAGATCGCCCACAAAACAGCCAAAGGAAGTAACCCTCGCATATCTTGGGGTAGAATTAATGCACATACTAATATCACGACCATTCGAGGAAGTGCACCGACCACTTCAGCGAACAGTTGAACCGCACTATCCAATATCGGGGCTTCGAAACATCGGATTAAACCACCCAAAACACCCAAAAATGCCACAACGAATCCCGCTACAATCGACGGAATCAAAACGATCTTTGCGCCTTGTGTAGCATACTCGACAAGAGGGGTTCCCTTTTGATTGGTTCCCAAAAGGAGCACAGAATTACAATAGGACGAATCTCGAACATCGGTGTTGTTATTACTGCCACTCCCGAACGATGACTGTGAAGATTTTTGTCCCTTTCCCACTCCCAAACAGGCATCATACTTTTCCATGTCCAGTGGCTGGATATATTTATAGGTAGAAGTAACACTGCCTACAGTAAGGTGTTGTGGCGCTTTAAACGCAGCAAAGAAGAGAATCAGGAGACAAGATACGGCTGAGATAAGATACACTCTTTTCATTTCTGCTCCGCCGTCAGAGCAACACCCTTTGGTGCTTTACGAATATGTAAGGCGATTCCAGCTTCCAACAGCGCTTGAAAAAGCAAAAGCAGAGCAGAGATGATCGCAAAGGCCGTAGCGGTCGCCAAAACAACCCCAAAGTCTTGCTTCAGCGTTCCCTTCCATAGAAGACGGCCAATCCCATCAATTCCGATGATGGTCTCGACAATCACAAGACCACTCAAAAGATGGAGAATGCGAGAGCGGTACTGACCCACCAATGAATTGGCTACATTGGGGAGCGTATTGGACAGTACTGTTTCTCCGCGCAGAATCGAAACGCCAACATAGCGCTGTTTATTTTCTCTGTCGAAAATCCCGCGAACCCCAATAATTGATCCCGAAAGGGCGGCATCTGCAATTCCCAACGTCAGTGCTCCCGCAAGTATCTTGATACGACCAGCGATGTTCTCAGCATCCAAATCGATATTGATTTCGACCAACGCAGCAACCAACAAAGAGAGAACGACAATGGGAATGATACCAACGGATACTAAGATCGGATCCCACTTCGGCGTTGGTTTATTCATCGCACCCAACGCCGCCCCGATTGTAATCGGGAGCAATGATAGCATCAAGAGGAGAATGGTATTGGGAAGGTGAGCAGATATTGGCTCAACCAACTGATTGTCCGCGGGAGACCCCATCATTAGTTCATAAACATCCACGCCTGTCATAACGCGCCAAGAGGTTCCAAAATCGCCTTGTAGAGCGTCTCCCAGCCAACTCAAGAAAAAATACCATGCACCTTTGTCCAAATTAAATTCTTCTTTTAGGATCTCGGTGGGGCACTGTCCTGGAGGGCAAATGATACTCGCGGGATCACCCGGCAACGCCCATATCAGCGCCGTTATAATTCCCGGCACGATAAAAGGCAGAGCGATTGCTGCAAACATTCGAATGCCTGGTCTGATCCACCAATTTTTCACAAGCAGTCCCGTTTATGATTAGGAAAGAGCTAGTTTGCGCTATATTTCCAGTCATCAATCATAGTGAAATAGTAATATGGAGCAATGATGTTTGAGCGAATCTCCTTTCTCCACGCGCTCTTGGTATCCAGTTTCCACAAGAATAAATACGGCAATTCTTCGTCCAATTTTGCGTGCAGGTCGTGGTACGCGTTTTTAGCATCACTCACGGTGCGAGAGTCATCGAAACGCTCCAAGATTGCATCAACCTCAGGATTACTATAATTGAAGATATTACGCGTTCCTTTATTGGCCGAGCGGGTTTGGAAGAGATTGTTTACATTTTCGTCGATGTTGAAAGACCATTTTCCAATTACCATATCGTACTTGCTAATGGCACTCCCCGTTGTAACTTCACGCGTCCAATCTTCTGCACTGATCTTGTATACTCGTCGGTCAAATCCAGCTTCGCCGAGCTGGTTACCAATCTGATTGAGAAGGTCTGGCGCTTCCTTGTTTAGACTTTCTTTCATACCGATACGAAGCATGATGGGTTGACCATTATAGTGCCAAAATCGCCCCTTCTTTTCCAGTCCGGCTCGGTTGAGCAGAGCTCGCGCTTCAGCCTCTCTACGATTTTCAACAACGGGAACCGTACGGTTATAATATGGACTGGACTGCACGAAGGGTCCTGAGATTAATTCGCAAGGACTCTCTTTATCCCCCTTTTTGACACCGATACTCTTTTCTCGAAGCTCGTTTCGATCTATAAGTAGATTCAAAGCCTGTCGAACCTCTTTTTTATTGAGGATCCCCTCGTTTTGATTCAAGGCAATAAACCACCAAGAACGAAGATCGTAGGTCTTGAGTACCACTTCGCTCGATGTAGAAAGCTCGGGTCGAAATGGCGGTGCGACACTGATGATGCCATGCACATTACCATTTCGAATCGTTGCGATTTGGACTTGTGGATCCTGCGCTTGGTTGAGCTGCATTTTGTCTATCTTTGGCTTGTGGTGAGAAGACGTCCGATGCGCTTTAAACGATGCGTTTTGCGTACCTTTCGCACCACTCATTGGACCGCTTCCTACCGGTCTGGAGCTAAAGGGTGTGTTGGGAAGAATTGCTGTCTTTCCTCCAAACTCAGATTTTGGTAGAACCGCGAAATTCAATCTTGCAATTGGTTTGTAATACACTGAAGAAAATTCGAGTTCAGCAATAAGAGGTTTCTCCACGGAGCAACTTTTGAATGACTTACGATATGCCTTCGCTCGCTTTGACGTTGTCTTCTTGTCCTTAATCGCATTGATTGTGAAGCAAATGTCCTTAGCGGTTAGATCTTCGCCATTGTGCCACTTCAACCCTTCATTGAGATACAGTTTAATCGCAGTCGGAGACTGGAGCTCCCAGCGCTTCACAATCTTGCTCGTCAACTTGTTGTCGATGGGATCGTTATAATACAGACGATCGAAATAGAGCTCTTGGGCTCGAAAATCGACCATAGATTCGGCATATAACGGATTTAAACTCTCGGGTAAGCTTTCATCATAAAATTGTACTTTGACAGCTGCGGCTAACGTAGCAAATCCGAGCACAATGCCCATACTAATTGCTTTTTTGATTGACATAGGAAATAATCCTCCATCCTTTGATTACAAATTTTTAATGTGTTGGTCCGACCGGAACCGTTTCTTTTCCTCTACGAATATGTAAAGAGTCTAAGGGAACTCTCGCACTATGTAAAGCGGGAAATTGAGAAGCGTATTCGTGTATCAAATCCTGAGCACGTTGCGTAGATTTGTTTCCAGCCTCCCATGCGGAAAAAGCGATGAGAAAAACCGGATCTCGCACAGGGCCAGATGCTTCACGAACATTTAGTCTTAGCATGCCGGAATCTCGGTGCTGACCGTTTGCCTCTGCAAACAGTGCACCAGCACGCAAGAGAGAATACTTTGCGAAAAGAGGGAACACTTCATAAAAAAGAGGGATATCGGTTCTCTCTTTTACCAGCGTCAATATGTCTTTTTCTAAGACCGCTGAAGCATCTATCACACGCTCAGGAATGATCTTCCCTGAATCCATACATTTTGCCAGCAGTGTCGCCAAAATGCTCTTGTCTTTCCAAGTGTTCAAAGCGTCTTGTGGATTATTGCTCATCGCTGCAAGGAAGTGTGCATCTTGGGGAACCAAAAAGAAGCTAAAGAAGAGCCAATCATCACTTAGCGTTGATGTTGCATCTGGTAGTTCATTTTTTATCTTTGCCTCGAAAGGCAATCTCCATGGTGCAAGCGTCAAAGCAGCCAACTCCGTTGCTTTGCCCGACTCCTTCAATATAGAGACAGCTTGATCTTCATGCCACTTCGCTTGGAGCCATAGAGCTGTACCCTCTGACATTTCCATGTTGTTGTTACCCGCGGAAGGCAAGGAATAGTGACTGGTTTGTTCCCACTTGGGGAGGGACTTTGCGCTTGCCCCGGCAT
>JAYYRF010000815.1:0-8106 GCA_036127535.1 Myxococcota bacterium
CAAATGACCGATTTGCTCAATGCCATCGTTGAAAACTCTGGCGTCAATCTACAAGAATTTCAAATATTGAGCGAATTTATGGGGGTCGATGACCCTGCCAACTTCCTTCACGATCAATTCATGGATACCTATACAACCGAAGCCGATGGTTTCTTCATGTTCAGTCACTGTGACGACGAAACAACGAACCAAGCCCCTTCTTTGAATGGTTTCCCCCTTGATTGCCCTCGTCCAGAAGCGGAACAGCAAGGTAACATTGACGCTTGGTTCCCTGTCTCGATTTTCAATCGCTTCGACCTCACGCCAACAGATGGAGCGAATTGTGGCGAACAGCGTATCGTCATGGCAAACAACACCGCCATCGGAGGCAGCCGCTTCTTCCTCATCTTCGAAGCGCAGATCCCGAATCCAGATCCCGGTGGTTCTTTGGAAGCTTGTGCCCCGATTGCTACCTTTTGGGCAGAGCAAGCCTCGATCACAGATCCGGTAGAACGAGGCGAAAGACTTCGACAAGCCTTTTTAGAAGGAAGCGAACCGAGTCTCGAGTCCGCTGGATTTGGTGCGTTCATGTCCGCAGAGAATTTTACAGACGAAACTGGACATATTCGAAGCAACAACTTCAATAACTTCACATGGAGTCTTCGCGAACACACCCTTACCATCTTTGAAAACCTTATCGTGAGCCAAATGGTACCTGTCACGAACAACGTCTTCGGAGAGCTTTGGAACGATAACCAGCAGCATACAAAGGGACAGTTCTGTCGAGAGTTAATCTTGGAGTCAGTCGAAGCCCTCAGCAGTGATGACCCGTCTGACTGGGCTTTGACAACCCATGAAGATTGCTGGGCAGCGGAAAGTGAATTCTCTATCGCCAATAACTATCTGGCACAATTCTCATCCAGCTCTTCCGACTTCGCATCCGAAATCGAAGACCGCATCAGCGGAAATCTGAGCGCAACCGACATTGTCGGCCGAGCAGAGTTTGTGGGAAGTTGCATGGGCTGCCATCAAAATGCAACCGGTCTAAACCTCGGAAACGGTCAAATCGCCCCCCAAAGCTTGGGATTTGTCCATGCCAGTGAATTCCCCACCACCTGTGACGACGGCAGCGAAACTTGCTTTATGCTCTCTCCAGCCCTGACAGATGTCTTTCTACCCGAACGTCTGGAAACAATCACCGAATTCCTCACGCTTCATGAAGAAGGGATTAGCAAAATCGCTTCTTCTGACATGGAAGGAGTACTCCTAGAGATGGAAGTGAAACGAAAGACCATCGGCGGCCAGTCTCTCTCTCGCATTCACTAGGGATTTATACAAACCACAAATCAGACATCATCGCAACGGTGATGTCTTAATTTTTTAAGGAGACAAAACATTTATACGGTAGAAGACGCAATTCCAACGAGTTCCGAACGAATCAGTTGTAGGTCGTTTTCCGGGGTCACCATCTGCTCGATCATTGAGAAGGCATTTTCTTCTGGAGAACTTTTCGGCTCGTCTCTTTGCTCCCAAAAAGTCTTTATATGCTTTGCATACTGCATATCTTCTTTGATCTCTTGTAAACCTTTGTGAACCGCGGGCAATTGCTCTTCGCGCTGCAGCAAAATGATATGATGTATCTTGGAGAGAAGTTTGTATTTGGAGACTCCCAACGCGGCTTTTTCCTCTGAGAGAAGTCCATCGCGCAAGAATACACGAAATTGCTCTACCTTCTCTTGCATTTTCTTCTCAAAGGCTGCTTGTCGATCCGCTATGGTCAATAAATCCTTCCGACTTTGTATGGGCAAGTAGCGGTCGATGTCGACCAAATCCAACGCGGTATTCCCTATCGGCATCACTTCTTGACCGGAGTGACTGCGTATCGCCGTCCAAAAAATTCTCAAGCTCGTCGCAACCCCAATCGCAAAAACAACAACCGGAGCCAGTATCATCAACGCATCGATAAAAGCCGCCAATGCGAATAAAAAGCATAGAACAAAGGTTGTGACCATCATGATAATGCCCGAACCAAATACCATCGCGCGACTTTGCAAACTCATTGGGTGCTCAGAAAAGCAAACGACACCATTGGCAGCGTCGACGACTCCTTTATAATTTTTACCACCATAGCGATACAAGACTTCATATAGGGGATAAAAGACTTCTCCGTCCATTTCGCATTCGATCTTTGAATTCTGGCGAACCTCTTTGAAACGCTCTTTGTCACGGCTCATGAGTTCTGAACCAAAAGAATGAGCCTGCCTTTGCGCTTCGTCGTCGGATAATTCAATCGGGTATACCTTGGCAGAAATCCCGTCTTTTTCCATCACCTGTTTGACCCGTACCGCGAAGCGGTAATTCTCTATTTTAGACTGATACCACAATTGCTTGTTCATGATGACCGCTTTGGTATCCACCTCGCAGATCATTTCATTGAGCCAGGCCTGTACGGAAAACAAACGAATCGGCACAAAGACCAAGGAGCTCTTGAGCATGCGATATCCCTTGGTAAAATCATCGGGAATGCCAAAACGATTCAGCAAAAACGTACGCAGTACATCTCGTATTTCGTCCGAAGAGAAATTGACGGGAAAGTACGGTGTTTCATTCTCGGCGAGCTGGTTCAAGGGTGTTTCACAATATGGGCACGACAGAAGCATCGTGTTGGGCATCACAGAAACACCGCCACCACATGCCGGGCAATTTTGGTTTTTCCGACCGCATTTGGAGCAGGTTGTATCGGGCTCTACGGAATTTCCACACGCGCAAATCATGATACCAGCTCCTCTTCTTTACCAATCGTCTCTACCTGAATGCTCGCGGTCATTCTGGAAGCTGTCGACCACGAAACATAGGCACAAAAGCCGATCCCTGCGATGATTGCAATCAATATTTCACCCACATCATCCGAGCCGCTGTACAGGATTGGAACCGCTAAGTCACACAAGAATCCCGCGCCGACAATACCCGCCACTCCTTTTAACCAATTCCAAATCCTGTTCCCCATAAACACCGGCTCCATCGCGGAAAGGATTTGTAGGTCTCCCCCGCTAACCGCCACCCGGTATGTACCGCCTTGGTATCGATAGATGACCGTCCAAAAAGGGAAGAGTACAATACAGCGATCATAGAGTTGAACATCGACTTCGAACTCGGTAATCGCGTCGAGATTCTTGGTCTTCTTAACCTCGACGCCCATATGATCGACCAAATCATCTTTGATGATCAAATCGATCATGGACTCGTCTACATCGACGGCCAAGACCGGCAATCCCACCGAAGACCAATCCAACTCGGCAAAAGACTGTGACTCTTGGTCAAAAATGACGTAGCCAATACTGGACATTCCAAATTCGTGCGCATGTTTGCGACCGAGAACGGGATAATCACCCATATGATCAAAATAACCATTTTTCTGCCTCTTAATCGTCTTCTTATTCCTCTTTACTTTTTTGTATCCCTTCCAGGTCCCCTCAATAGAGGCTTTCGTAATGAAAATGGGAACATACACGCCTTCTACCGAATCGATTTCGATCTTTTTGCCTTTCATCTGACGATCCAAAGCCATTCTCTTTCGAACCGCTCTGTTTACCGCCTCCTTACTTTGAGAAGGGATCACTGAAATGGGTATATCTCCCAGTTGCTTTGACGGATACCGATCACCACAAAAAGAACATACAACCAATAAGTTGTCGGGAGGCGCTTCCACACCAGCGCCACAACTTCTGCACGAAAAAACGAAAAACGACATACAAGCCTCAAGTACAAGTTGAATATAGTCTGCACATTGAAAAATTCATCTTATTTTTCCACTTAACTATGTCGACGGTTCCAACATGGTTGTGAACGTAGACGCAACGGTAAATCCAAACCTACTTCGGTACGGTCGAACCCTTTGGTTGTAAACGAACACAGCGAAAACCCGTTGTTTTGCTCTTGGTTACGCTTCGCTGCTTGCTGCGATTGGACACACGCGCCTCTCGCTTCTTTCCGTTTATCCCTCCACCCCTACGAACATGATACGATCGCTTTTTCATAATTAGATGAACCGGATTGGTCGTTGCTTTTTGATACGCTCTTTTTGAAGCATCAAACACCCACTCCCATACGTTTCCACTCATATCACATAAAGCGTAACCGTTTTCTTTTTTGGAGCAGGAGGGCTGTGTTCGAACACCCAAATTCGCAACATCGTCAGTCGTATTGGAACCCGCGTAACGAACCTCTTCACCACCGCGCGCCAAGTATTCCCACTCGGCCTCTGTCGGTAGACGATATCCCTTACACGTTTCGATATACCGGGTCACCCTTGGTTTGGGCTCCATCTCAATCTCATAGCAAAGGTCTAGCTTCATACGCAGACTCAACGCATTGGCAAACTGTATCGCGTCAAACCAACTCACATTCTCCACAGGGCAGTTGTCGCCACACGTTTGAAAGAAGCTTGGATTTACCCCCATCACATCTGTATATAAGGCCTGGCTCACCTCGCCCTTCATTACAAGCATGGAGCGAGTCAATTGCACCTCATGACTGGGTTTTTCATCGACATCGCAATCTTTGCCTTGTTCTGCACTGCACCCCATCACAAAGGAGCCCGCCGAAACCGACACTTCTTCAAAAAGAGCGTGCAATCGTTTCATATCGGATTGGATTCGCTCCACGTCCGCTTGAATCTTTGCGATATCGTCGATGGCTTTCGACTCATCCACGACACCCAAACGCTCGGCCTCCTCCAAAAGCTGTGTTCGCTTCGCATTCTGAACCGAAAATTCCCATGCCCAATACCCCACCCCGGCCAACAGAAGCGCACCAAGCAAAAAGAGTAGCCCCTTTGATGCGTTTCCGCTCTTTTTTGGTTCGACCCGCGAAGAGCGCTGCGAGGACGGTACAGAAGAACCCGAAGTCCGAAAAGGGTCAGGGTCTTGCTCTTGTGAAAAAGTAGGATCTGTGGCCGGATTGGGCAAGGGTGGAACCGATATATTGGGCATCGTATGCAATGTTTCGATCTTCGAGCGCACCACCGGTTCTTTTTCTACTTTCTTCTCTAAAGGCGGAGGTGAGCCATCAAAGAGAATCGATTTAAATATGTGCTCTATTTCGTGTGCCGCGGGACGTTTTTGAGAATTGGATTCGAGTAAAGCAACCAATTTTTCTCGATCACTGCTCTCTAACCCCCAATCTTGGACATTGGGAGAATCCTGAAGAAGGGTGGCAAATGTTTCGGATGTATGGGAAACAGTTGTATCCTTGGATACGATTGCCCCCATCATCGTGCCGAAGGAGCACATATCCTCTGCCTTACTCTTTTTGGCTTTCGCTGTTTTTTGAAGAATGCGTATATGACCTGATTCAGACTGATATACGCCATGTATGTCCATCTCGAATAGTAATGGACTACCGCGATGAATAAATGCCAAGATTTTGGATATGGAATGGAGAATCTCCGCGATACGACGAGAGCTGATTCCGTCTCCTCGTTTGAACGAGTCTTCGAACGTCGATCCGCTGGGCTCTCCTTCCACTCGTATAATATTCCCTCGCCCATCATCTTCGTAGTAAAAAGAGCGGAGTGGAGGGGATTGGGCATTCCACAAGTCCAATGCTTCTTTCGCACTGGTCGGACGGGGCTGTGAACCGGCACCACACATTTTCATGACGACCTCAGCCATCCAATCTGGACAATCGGCTCTCAAAGCGCGCACATCCTGAATTTTAGCATCGCGATGCCAATTAATTTTCGTAATCAAAGAACCGGACGGACAAGCCATTTCTCCTGCAAGCAGTTCCCATAACGTAAGACCAAGTGCGTAGATATCGGTTCCCGCCGTCGCCTTCACCTCCAAAAATAATTCCGGCGCCATGTAGTTCAAGGTTCCTTTTAGCACACCGGTTTCGGTTTGATTTTGTGAATCGAATGCTTTGGCGACACCAAAGTCCGCAATTTTGACCGTCCCATCTTTGCACAAAAATATATTACTCGGCTTGATATCTCGGTGGATGATCTGCTTTTCATGCGCGAACTGAAGCGCCTTGAGACATTCCCTTGCAATGTGCTCCACCAGCTCCAGCGATAACGCTTGTCGTTTCATTTGTTCTTCAGCGTCTTCGCCTTCCAAATATTCCATGATAATCGCCGGCGGATCGTGATTGAAAAAGAATTCACGAAATCCAACAATATTTGGATGCTGCAGCTTGTTTAAGACCCGACATTCCTGCTTGAGAGACGTTATAAACATTTGATCGCGGGCTTGGTGTGGATGCATCACTTTGACAGCAACGAATAAATCTTCCAAGTCGACGTGTTCGGCTTTGTAGACGGTACCGAAACCGCCCACGCCAAGCTCTTCAATTATACGATAACTGCTGATTTGAGAGCCGATCACCGCTCCTCCCACAATACTGAGAATCCAATCATTCTTACGTTTTCTCTCATATACTCTTCTATTTCAATCCCATCAAAAAAACTTTTCCACTCACGGAGTCATCTTCGTGGCACCCGATGGATTTTCAAAGGAGATTAGCTCTACCATAAAAATAAGGTCACCGGCCGGTGCACCCGGTCGAGGATTCTCTCCATATGCCAATCGCTCCGGTATCCAAAAAATTGTTTTTTCCCCCGGCTTCATCAACTGCAGACCTTCGCGCCAACCGGCCACAACCTTGCGTAGGGGGAAGGACATACTTTTACCATGCAAGTAACTCGAATCGATATTCGTTCCGTCACTTTTCCAACCGGTGTAGCGTACGGTTACAATTGAATTTAACGTTGGGTATCGCTTACCGGTTCCTTTTCGAAGTCTTTTAAAGGCCAGTCCACTTTGTGTGATTTGCGCATCGTTGGGGGGTCGAAGATCGCGGGGAGGACGCAGTGGTTCGTATGGCGGAGCAAACGATAAGAGTTCCATCTCAAAAACCGTCACGCTATCCGACCGATCTTCCTTTACGGACGGAAGCCAAAAACGGTATATGCTTCCCCTTCGCATCATCGAAAGCGCTTCTTGCCAAACGGGCTCTGTACGAGATATCGGTACAGTTCGAATACTGTTTCTACTGTACTCTCCAACCAAAATGCCCGCCTGGTTCCAACCGCGATAGCGTATGGTCGCCAAGTCATCTTTTTGCGGCACAGAACCACGACCTTTACGCACAATTTGATATGCCAGTCCACTTTGGGTTCGAAGACTTTGGGATGGCGGAAGAGCTGTGAACGGCCTTTCTTTTGCCAAACATGCCAATCCAAGCATGAAAAATAGATTCCACATATCTTACCTGCTACATTAGAGATAATAACCAAGTGTATTGTATCGAATTTAATAAAAATTGAAGCTGTGAATTCTAACTTTCGAATGCGTGACTGCGACTGTTTAGACATGATTTTGCTGCGAACCCTCTCCCAAAACCGTTCCTTTTGGCCTCTGAAGTTCACCACCAATGCTCCAAAAACTCTTTCAAAAATGGCTTCCGCAACCTCCGCCTTACGATCCAGTGCATGCGCAACATTTGCCTCTTCGATCGAGGCGTAGGCTCGGAGCACAAGCTTGGGCTCTACAAGGATATGGAGCACCGTGGATACTAATCCTTTTTCATATCGTAAAGATGCTCGTGTATTTGGGCGTTTGGGTGGGATTCGTTTGGCTACACTCCGATCCGGGTCTTTCGCACTCCGAGGCCTTTTTTTCCATCGAAGCATTTCAGCGTTTTATTCTTTGGAGTCTCCTGTTTGAGGTCCTGGGTTTTGGATGTGGAAGCGGTCCACTTACGGGTCGTTACGCCATGCCATTTGGGGCTTTTTGGCACTTTTTCCGTCCCGGAACCATTCGCATGCGTCCTTTTTCGAGACTGTGGAAAAAAGCAAATGCAACGCGCGGGCTTTTGGATGTGGCTGTATTTACTTGTCACGTTCTCTGCTTACTTGCTTTGCTCTTTTCACCGAACCTTGAAGCAATTTATTTCCTACCCTCCATACTTCTTTTCGTAATCATGAGCCTCCGCGATCAAGTTTTCTTTTTGGCTTCTCGTGGAGAGCATTACGGAGTCATTTTGATTTGTTTCGCTTTTGGAGAAGAAGGGATCGCCGGTGCCATGATTGTACAAAGTTCGATTTGGTTATGGGCTGCCCTGTCA
>JAYYRF010000816.1:0-3348 GCA_036127535.1 Myxococcota bacterium
CAAGGGCATTTAGGAATCGGAGATACTCGGCGTTGGTAACGGGGTATTTGCGAATGAAGAAGTCATCGATAAAACGCTCTTTGCGCGGCCATCCAAGAACGGCATTGGGGTCTCCACCGGACAAATAAGAGCCGGCGGGAACGTAAATGGTCTCCGCGCTCAATGTTCCGAGAGGAAACAAGCGCGCCGGTTTGAGAGCACACCAGTCTTGTTCTCTTTCAACGTAAACCGGGAGGATTGTATCTTGATATCCGTCTTTCGTAAGTCGAATTTGGTAACTTCCCATGGCGATGGGATATTTTTCCAGCGGTGCACGACCAATGTGTTGTTCCGATTCGAGTTGCAAGCGTCTTCCATTTTTGACGTATGCTGAGAGGAATACGTTCACATCACATAGATTCGTTTGAAGACTGAGCGTTCCATGTCCTTTGAGATAGCGCAAGACAGACTTTTTGGTTGAGGAGTTTGTTGGCAATGCTGCGGCGTGAATTTGGAGTTGCATGGCAGAGGCAATCGCGCCTCTATCGTTTTTTTCTCGTTCTGCACGTTGGTGTTGGGATTTGTACCGCATGACAAGGCGTTCTCTTGCGTCTTCGTGGTTGGGATAGTGTGTTAGTGCCTTTTGCAGTAATTGCTTGTATTGGGTATACTGGCTTTCAATGTTGAGTTCCAGTTGATACAATTCGTCTTCTAGTTGCCACTTATAGCGTGGTTCGGTTATATCCCGGAGCTTTTCTTCGTATAATGAACGCTTGTCATTCTGCTTGATGATATCGAGCCACAAGACATCCGCTTCTAAAATTGATTCTCGTGCTGCCTCTCGACCTTGCTCACCCTCTAACCAGCTTCTCAGTAACTTTTCGAGTTCGATAGCACTTTTTATTCGTGATTTTGGATCTTGTTGCATTGCATGTTCTGCGACATCGATCAAATACTGGCGCTTGGGATTTTGGCTTTTCAAGATTGTGTATGAAACATTTTTTGCTTTTTCGAGGATCTCGCTAAGATTCTCACCTTGGTAAGGAGGATGTCCCGCGAGAATTTCATATAGGATGGTTCCCAAGGAGAAAACATCAGATTGTGCAGTATGTAATTCTCCCCGCGCTTGTTCTGGCGCCATGTAAGCTGGAGTACCGATAACAGAACCATACATGGTTTGTGATTTATGCGTGTAGATCCTTGCTTCCTTCACATTGGATGGACGGACAAATTTCGCAACTCCCCAATCGAGAATGACCACCTCTTGAAATGGGCCAAGCATAATGTTCTCTGGCTTCAGATCTCGATGTAAAACACCTTTAGCATGGGCGTATACAATGGTAACGCACACTTTGTGAAAGGCATCGATCAGATCGTAGAATCGCCATGTTCGGTTCGAGGAAAAGAAGTTTTCGATCGCATCTTGTAGGGTTTTTCCTTGCACCTCTTGCATGGTGAAAAACCAGCGGCCATCTTCAAAATTGTCGAGGTCATACACAGCAACTGTTCCAGGATGTTGTAATTGCGCTGTTCCTTGGGCTTCTGAAATAAATCGCTTGACGATGTGTGGATTCGAAACGTGTTCCTGGTGTAGAATTTTCATAGCGGCTTGCCGCTTGAGACGTTTATCAAATACTCTTCGAACCATACCCGTTGAGCCAATGCCCAGTAAATTCAAATCTTCGTACCGATCATGCTGGAAGGTGCTTTTGTTACCCAAGTCGATATCAGGCCCTAACGCCTCGTTTTCTGAAAATTCAACGGTTTGTTGCAAGGATAAACTATCCCTATGCGATTCAACGGTTTTATCTCGATCCGCATTGGATAGGGTTTTTCCTTGGTTATGAACCGATTCAGACATTTCCACCTCGATTGCCAAACAGTATAACACTCAACATAAATCTACCCATGACGAGTTAAGGAAAGCACTACAAATGAAATTTGGAGCAAGTATCGTCAACGTTCGATTTGACAACGGGTCAAGTATTACCTCGTCAAGGAGGTCTTCTTTATACTTCTCATGGCGTCTAATCCAAGCATTTTGATATTCTATTGGATCCAAGCGGGATTGCGCACACGAGCGAGTCGCTTCGACAACGACGATGATTTCATGACTTGCATCCTGAATTTTCGTGATTACTGTAGCCGTAGTGTGGCAGTCCGGACTGTCCGAGGAGAATCGTATTGTCTGTTAATCCAATCGTAATGAAGTATGCTTCGGAGCATATCATTCGAAAGAGACTGCGTGACGAGATGAACAGACCGCACCGCCGTCGTAGAGTCAAATATTTCGTTACAATATTCTTTAATGCAGAGGAGAGTATATGATTTCCGCTTTGATTCAATCCATATGTGGTGCGATTACATCAAGC
Organism: Myxococcota bacterium; assembly: GCA_036127535.1. Classification (GTDB taxonomy): domain Bacteria; phylum Myxococcota_A; class UBA796; order UBA796; family UBA796. Next base: position 2,352 of record JAYYRF010000816.1, read on the forward strand.
TCTAGGCCGGTTTGGACCTTGCTTTTTGTGCAAGTCTCCCTCATGGTTCTATACTGGGCCTCTTGGGAGACAAGACCTGATATTGTCATTTTTCTACTTTCTCCGATGTTATTAGGGTTGGTCGCTTTTTTCTCACTGATCGAGTTTTGGGCACAGCATGACGAGAGTGTTTCCGAGATGACTCGCTCTCTTAAAATCGATCAGATCACGGGGGCGTTTGTGACCTTCATTGTATCGATGGTGGTTACCATCGTTAACGAGTCTGCTGACCCAATTGCTGGGAATGGGCTTTCCGGGGGCTTTTTAGCAACGGCAAGCGGGCAAACCTTTACGCCCGCTATGGCATTGAATGCGGCGATAGCGGTTTCGATTAACCTAATTCTTGGGCATTATCGCGCCCAATTGCACGAGTATTTAGAGGGATTCGAGTTGAAGAAGACTTGGCAATGGTTTGAGAGTGGGGGCATATTGGTCGCCTTGATACTGCTTCTCTTTTCTCCTATTTTGACGCTTTCATTACTGGTGGTGTTTTTGGGGATGGTTTCGCTGACGGGGGTGATGTTGCGCGGCGTTTCTTTGCTCGTCGATCAGATGGAACGGGTTCCTTGTAAGAAGTGCGGTGAAAAAATTCGCCAAGAGGCATCCTTGTGCATTCATTGTGGGCATACTCAAGAGCCGGCCTTGCTTTTGGAGAACCCTAAGAAGGATTGGACATTTGCCTCTTTATGGCGGCTTTGGACAAAAAAAGATCCGGTACTGGTGTGACGTCATATCTTTGGGTTGTCTACCAGCATTCTCGTGCGAGTCGGTACATGTTTTGACCCATAATACCGTTGATCTCCTCTTCGTGGAAGCCACGCGTTTCGAGTTCGTTTTGAATCAGAGGTAGCGATTCGGGTTGTAGATATTGCATTTTACCTACCCCTACAGCGTAATGCTCTCTTGGCCACCAATATTCAGAATCCAAACCGACCGGTAAATCGGAAACACCCGATTG
>JAYYRF010000817.1:0-2677 GCA_036127535.1 Myxococcota bacterium
AGTGCACAAAGGCTACTGGCTACTGTACCAAACCGATCGATACGCTCATCTTTTGGTGACTCCGATTTTGATTCTGTCATGGTAAGCTCCGTTGTTCTCGAGATACTGTATCCATATACTGCAGTCAAGTCTTAAGACAAAATATCTGATTGGCAGATGAGTATCTTAGGGCGCATCCCATGTTTTCTCTCCGGAGTTGCAGATGCCTGATTGATGGGTACGTGGTCAAAAAAGAGAGATATATGGAACGGTTTCCGGCGATTGTTTCGCCTGTTGGAGAAGGAGCAACGCATCAAAAAACACTGGATATGGATGGAGTAACATTATACAAGAACACTAAAGCGAATGTCGCAACAGATATGGCTCTTTACAAGCAGATAATCTAGAAATTATATGCAAAAATTTACGATAGGAGAATCGCAATGTCCGAATCTATATTTGCACCCACGCCCAGACCCTCAATTGGGATTGCAACGTCGCGTGGTTTTGAGGTGTACAAGAAAGCCATGATTCCAATGTCGATTTGGGCTTTGATTAGCCATGGAACAATCATGGGCATTAACTATATCGTTGGTTTCGCCACATTCGGAATCGGATTGATTGTAACGATGCTTCTTTACTCCTTGGTTTGGTTTCCGGTTCATGCGGGCTATTATCATGCCGCATACGATTCTGCTCGGGGTCGAGAGGTCACCTTTGCAACCATGTTTAAAGGTTTTAGCGATAAAAATACATACATCCTCGGCCTAATATTCACGGTTTGTTGGTGTATAGGTTTGTTGTTTTGTATTTTTCCGGCATTCATTCCTATCGCACTTGCCCCTTGGTGGCTAGGGGGGCTCGTTGGAAGACGAAAAACGGGTACAGAAGCCCTAAGTTACGGAAATAAGGTCTACACCCGGAATTTTGGAATTAGTTTGATGATCACGATCTTCGGTGGGATCTTGTACTTCATTGGAGACATGTCAGTCCTCTTTTCCGCATTCTTGGTTCCGATTGCTATCTGCTTACATATTGCTGCATTTGAGATGCTGAGCGATCCAAGAGAAGATTCGACATCATCCTAAGAGAACCTTGAATTATTCCTGTGTTTGTCACAACAGAATGTATAGTTTTCAAGAGTGCTGGAATCGTACATTCTTAGGGCATCCTCTTCAAATTTGTCTTGCATAAGGAGCCATTTGCTTTTTACCTTCGGGATTGTATGTATCGCGGTTGCTACGCTCAGAATGCTCTTATTGCTTTCGTAGTCAACATAAAAAATTGCAAAGAAAAAAACGTTTGGCTAGCCTTTAGATAGATAAAAGAAAAATCTTTATGGAATAGATGCTGAAAAAGATACCCAATACACCTTAGATCTTCGGAGAAATGATGCTGCAAAAACTGACGTGCCCCAATTGCACCGCACCTTTTATCCTCAGAAAAAACCGGTTGACTCCGGTCTTAAATTGCCAAAATTGCGATACGACGTCTATCATTACCGATCTCATCGGTAAAGACATAGACCTCCCGGACACCAAGTTTATTGCCTTTAATACCGATGCTGAAGCATTTAAAACCGCTCTTCTCCGTTGGTTGGCCGATGGAGACCTAACGCCTGATGACATTCTGGAAAAGGTGAGCGTACAAGAGTTTAACGGCCTCTTTATGCCTTTTTGGAGGATTTCGGGTCGATACGACGTACAGTTTCACTGCGAGGCGAACATTAATCGAACCCATATCATTGAGGATGCACAAGGTAACAAAAAAACCAAAACCGTAGCGGATTGGAAAGAGTATAGAAGTTCCGCTCGGGGCTCTTTTAAAACCGTAATTTATGCCGATGAGAGTGGAAAAGGGAAGCGTGTAGGGAACGATTTATTGTCATTTCTGGAGAAAACGGCAGAGGAAGCATCCAATTACAGCGATTTTGATCCGGATGCACTGGAAGAGCACATGATACTCGACTTCACCATCCCCAGAGAGGAGGCGCTAGAGGGAAGAGGAAATGCGAAGCAAAATGCGATGCTAAAACTCCGCTGTAAAAATTCGGTTGTGGCAGACGACGTACGAAAGATCAAACTCGAAGATACGATGTACTACAGTCTTGAGCACATACGATTGATTCACCCTTTTTGGCTCGCCAATTTTAAGTATAAAGGAAAACACTATCAAGTTGCCTTTAGCGGTCTCGAACTGACGGTTCGCCATGGAGATCGTCCGGTGGATCACGATCGAAAAAAGATTTTCGAAGAACTCGATAAACCAGTACAAACGGCGACAATTTTAACCGGAATCGCCACCATCATTGGTCTCTTTTTCTTCTTTATTCCGGGCATTATCGCGTTCATTGTCGGTGTGATCATGATCTCCAAGGCGAAGGCAACCGCCACAAAGGAAAAGCAGAAGATTCTCGATCGTTCGTACAGAATCCGTCAAGAAATCCTCAAGCGGGAAACCGGTCTCGGTACTCCTCTTGAGACGCACATCACGGCAGAGGCATTGGCCGAGCTCAAAGAGCTTACACGAGATCCAAAAGATAAAATAAAGGCGATTAAAGCATATGAGAAACTGACGGGAAAGGGGCTCAAAGAGGCAAAGGCCTTCGTCGAAAATCCAGATTGGGAGCCGTTGGAAGCAGCCTTGCGCGAAAAAAATATCTCTCCGCCTCCGTCATCCGACGCAGCGAGTATGCAGG
>JAYYRF010000818.1:0-5631 GCA_036127535.1 Myxococcota bacterium
CATCGTTTTTTCGATGTCAAGGTGCCGAGATCTGTCCTCGGCACTCTCTTTTTTCGTTCATGATATTCGAGAGCGCGATCAATATTACGGCTTGGGGGTAAGATGGATAAGAAGCAACTGCCACACAGTTTAGAGGCAGAAAGAGCTGTCCTTGGAGGACTTCTCCTCGGCGCGTTTTCCTATTCATCCGCTACGCAAATTTTAAAGCCGGATGATTTTTTCCGGGAAGCGCACGCCATCGTTTTTCAGACGATGGTGGAAATGATCAACAACAATGAGCCAGTAGAAGTCGCTTCTGTGGTGAACAAAATATTGGCAAACAAGCAGATTGACGAAGTCGGTGGCGTCAATTACGTCGCCAGTCTGATTACACAGACCGCGAGCATTCACAACACGGACTATTACGCTTCACTCATTCGAGAAGCGTCGACCAAACGCAAACTTTTAACCAACTTTCGTGAGGTCATTCAACGGGTCACCGAAGAAAACCTCCCGCTGCCCGATATTTTCGATTTGGCTGAGTCCAAACTCTTTGAAGTCACACAGAACTCCGATAGCAAAGATTGGCAAGAAGTATCTGTGATTGTTGATCAAGAGTTCCATCGTATTCAGCAGTTGATGAACAATCAATCGGAAGTATCGGGTATCACATCTGGTTTTATCGACCTCGATAAAAAGCTGGCTGGGTTCCAACGAACGGATCTCGTAATCCTAGCTGCCCGTCCTGCTATGGGTAAAACGGCTTTGGCACTAAACTTTTTGATCAACGCCGCCAAGAGCGATGTTGGGGTTGGTATGTTCTCCTTGGAAATGAGTGCAGGACAACTTGTAACACGCCTTTTGTGTTTAGAGGGTAAGGTGGATGCCGGACGTGTAAGAACCGGATTTATCTCCAGGGACTCGGAATTGCCTCGTTTGGTGGAAGCATCTGATACATTATATTCTCTACCGATATATTTGGACGATGAACCCGGTTTGAACATTACACAACTCCGTTCAAAGGCGAGGAGACTGGTGTCGACCTATAAAAATATCGGCATTATTATCATTGACTACATCGGTTTAATGACCGGAGATAATAAGTTGTCTCGTCAAGAGCAGGTTTCCGCCTCTTCTCGTGGTTTAAAAGCTCTTGCAAAAGAGTTAAATGTATGTGTTATCGCTCTTTCCCAGTTAAATCGTGGAGTCGAGTCTCGTACCGATAAGCGTCCCATGCCAAGCGACTTGCGCGAGTCCGGTGCGATCGAACAGGACGCTGATATAATTATGTTCATCTATCGTGATGAATACTACAACGAGACGACGACACCTGAACCCGGCGTGGCGGAGATCATTGTAGCCAAGCAGAGAAACGGCTCTACGGGTACCGTAAAATTAGCGTTCCAAAAAGAATTTACTCGATTTGAAAATTTAGTACAAAATGGTGGGGAGTATCTGTGATCCTTCTCCTTCCGGTTAGCTTCGCGCAAGAATTGACCTCCGGGGTTAAGATACATTTGCAATTGGCGGATCAAAGCCACATTGAAGGATGGATATCGACTGTTCGTTCTGATTGTCTGTACATCACCAATAAAGATGGTCGTAAAGGACTTTCTCCTGCGATAATTGAATCTTTTCGCATAGATGGAGAAGAATTTACTGCAGAAATATTACAACAGGAAATGGAGAGGGTACAAACGGCCACAACTTTTTCGGTACCGGTGGAGAGACCCAAACGCAAAGAAGTTTATTTGGGACTCTCGATAATCAACAGCGGAATTCCGTTCGCTTACACCCAAGATAGCCAAGATGCATGGATTGCCGGTACTGCAGACGCGCTCATAAGTCTCGGTGCTGGCGTGGCTCTCTATCAGCGTCGTGCGATTGGGGTACCGATATGGATGCTGCTTGGTGGCTTTAAAGCATGGTCTGCATTCGAGGCTCACAGCCGACAAACCTTTCGATGGGAACGGTATAAAAAAGATGCCAAGGTTCAAGATGCCGGAAAGGGATCGGCTTTGCCTTGTCTTTGAATTTGCTTGGATCAAAGACTTATGGTTATAATACTTTTGTTGATTTTGATGGATGGGGAAGATGGAAAAACTAGATAGGCTTCAAGCATCAATGGATCGTTATGAAGAGTTTCAGCAATACATTAATCGTGCTGAAAAGCAGAAGGGAAAATTTAACAGCCAAATTATTCAAAAGGTAATTCTGGACTACAAGCTTCGTGCAGAAGTAGAAAAAGAAAAGATTTTACCTGTTGTCGAAGAGATAGAATCTCAGGTTTCGACTGGCGAGCAAGAGCTAGAAGATGCAAAGGCAAATGCATTACAAACCGAGCAATTGCAAGAGTTAGAGCTCCTATACACCATTGGCGCCTTAAGTGAAGAAGAATATAAATCACAATTGAACGACGCAAAAAGTGCAATTGACGTATCAGAGTTGGAAACCTTAGAAGAGAATATTTCTTATCTCAAAGGATTCCTTAGTCGATGGCATAGTATTTCAGGCGAAGCACCGGTGGAGTCCCCCGACGTGGAAGAAGAGGTTGTCGCTGCGGTCGATGAATCAGTGGAGGTCGTTGAAGAAATACATGAACCGGTCGTAGCGGTCGCGGAAGATGTTGCTTCGATTGATTCTGAACCCCTGAGCGCCGAAGACTTGCCGTTCGATGTGGACCCTTCGTTCAGTTCGGAAGAGCCACTCGTCTCGGAGGAACCTTTGGTATCAGAGGAGCCGTTCATTTCGGAAGAACCACAGTTTGTATTGGAGGATGAGCCGGGTATTGGAGAAGATTTGGAATTCAATTACGGTTCTGACGGAGATGATTTGGGTCATTTGGGAGAAGAGATCTCCTTTGAAGAGCCTGCTGTACCCGATGAAGAAGCGTTGGTCTTTGAAGAACCTCGGTTTTCCGATTTTAATCAAGGCCCCGCTTTCGATCAAGGGCCGGCGGTATCCAATGAAGTGCGTTCCGCTATCTTGCTACGCGATGAGGGAACACCAAGCGAATCTATGTATTCGTTTTCAGGTGATACATACACGATTGGTAGACACCAAGATAACAACATTCAGATCAAAGGCGACTCCAAGGTATCCCGTTATCATTGTAAGCTTTTCCGGCGAAATGGCCATTTCTACATCGAAGATCAACATTCTTCGAATGGTACCTTGGTGAACGGAGAACTCATATCAGAGCGTCGTCTTTACGGTGGGGAAGAGCTGAAGATCGGAGAAACTATTTTTAGATTTCGTTTGCAGTGACGCTTGATGTTATCGACCAATAGTCCCCCCAAAAAATCGTATACGACGTTTCAGATTGCCAAAATCATAGGGGTGAGCCCACCGACTATTATAAAATGGGCAAACGAAGGAAAAATTAAGGTATTCCGAACCCCTGGTGGTCATCGCAGAATCTCTCACGCAGAACTGATGCGATTTACCTCTCAGTTTCAGTATCCCATATCCAGTTCGCACGCCGAACAAAGGAAATCGACAAAACCCGGAATCCTCCTTTTGGATTCTGACAGTGATTACGGTCAGATCTTTCAAGAGTATTTTGAAGAGAGCTACGACATTAAAATTGTGAACGATACGTTCACGCTTGGGTTGGAACTGGGGCTCATACGACCCAAAATATTAATTTGGGACTGCTCAGATGAAAGCTTTATGAATCTTCTCCTCTTGAGCAAAATCCGGCAACACCAAGCGTTTAGTGGTTTGAAGATTGTCGCGCTGACATCTCTATATAGCCAGTTGCGTGGACCATTGGCGTACAACTTCGACGAGCGTGTCTTGAAAACCGAGTCTCTTGTATCGTTAGAAGAGATGTTCAGTTCTTGGTTGTAGCCTTCTTTTATCGTTGATAGCGGGTTTGAATCAGTTGCGCGGCAATACTAACGGCAATCTCATTGGGGGTTTGCCCCCCGATTTCGAGTCCTGCTGGCGTGAAGAGCCTCTGCATTAACGTCATGTCTACTCCCGCAACCTCGAAGCGCTTTTGAAACTGCCGACGCTTTGTTTTTGATCCGATCATACCGAGATAACGAGTCTCGCAAGGGAGGAGGCAATGGAGGATATCAAAGTCCAAAGCATGCTCATGGGTTGTAATAAAATGATACGCGTTGTCGAAGATTTTTTCTTTTTGCAAAAACCGAACGGGGTGTTTTTCGATAAAGGTAAAATCTTGGATTTGATCTTCATCGACGAAGTCGATTCTGGATTCTACCAGCGTAACTTGAAAATCTAAGTTGAGACAGAGTTTGGCCAAAGCGAGCCCAACATGTCCCGCCCCCTCTATATATAGTCTTTCCACAGGTTTGATTACCTCAATAAGAATATGAACCACTCCCCCACAGCACATACCAAGATGGTGGGTCAGATTGAGTTGAAGCATTTGGTTTTTACCGTCTTGTATTGACTTCTTCGCCTCTTGAATGGCGCGGTATTCCACTGCACCGCCGCCAATCGTTCCGATAATTTCACCATCTGCTTGTACGACCATCTTTGCACCGGCGCCCTGTGGTGTAGAACCCTTACTTTGTGTTATCGTTACCAAAGCACAGGAAGGCCCGTCTGTACTGGCCGTAGCGAGATGTTTCCAAATTTCATAACTCATTCTATGATGTATATATCATTTTGATTTGGCAGAGAAATGAGAAGTTGAATAAAACAAATTATCCCCTTCGAGAATCCGATGCCCCCCAATCCAATCCTACCACTTGCTCCTTTATTGCTCTCCCCTGTACTGGATGAGGAAAACCAAGCTGCGATACAAAGCACCGAATGGGTGTCCTTGGGACTGAGTCGTTCTGTGGTGGCTTTGGAAAAGAATACCCAAGATCAGTTGATAGCATTGGGAATGGACGGAAGCCTGTTTCGACTCGGTTCCAGTGGTCGATGGATCAATCTCTTGAAAAAAGAAGAAGATGTTGTCAATCCCGAAGATTTACTCTTGGATGCGGAATCTACAATGAGCGAGATACTTGAGGGGGTATCGGTCGAAGAGAGTTATTTCGATGAGGAAACAGAAGAATTGATCATAGAAGAAAGCCAAGCGAGTTTTGAAGACGAAATCCAAGGGGGCGTCTTTGATCCGCTGCGAGAGGATGGGGGCAAGTTCGATAAGCGACCAGCCCTTTGGAGCTTTGACGACGTGATTGTGTATTGCATCGAATCATGTCGCGAATCACTAAACCGTGGTCGAACTTGGTCTGATCTCCGCATTCCTCGTATTCATGAGATTGTAGAATACATCATCGATGAGAAAGCGTACTTGGTAGCGGCAACGGAGACCGGTATATGGCTTCGAGAAAGAAGTGCCCGTAAATGGGAACTCGCAAGCGTTTCGCTGCGCAATTTCAGTTTTTATGATTTGCTCCAAAAGGACGGAACGCTGATCGCAACGTCGAATATGGGGGTATTTCGCTCCTCGAATTCTCTGTTTTGGAATCGTATCAACACGCGCAGTGACATCCAACAGTTCGAAGAGGTTTCTGAAGGTATATTGGCGGTTCTAGACGATGGTTTGGCGCTCTCTGTGGATGGTGGCGAAACATTTACGGCGTTAATGGAGAAAGAATACACCAATCAACTCAAAGATCTAACGATTTTGGGGCTCAAATCCCAAGACGAAAACGTCTATCTCAT
>JAYYRF010000819.1:0-7085 GCA_036127535.1 Myxococcota bacterium
GCAGCCCCATTTACCCAAGTCAAGTTGGAGGCCGATGGCATTATACGCCAAAATATCAATACGCTGAGGATCCCCATCAGAAGCTCGATCGTAGGATACAAGGATGATATCGAGCTCTTACAGGCTCGGCATTTACCGCGCAATAAAATCCAAGATAGGACGGGTATATTGTCGTAAAATCGTATGTTTGTTCCACAGCTCGTGCAATGACTACTCGGGAAAACGAGAGACTGCGACTTGGGAAGTCTTAAAATAACGACGTTCAAAAAACTTCCGATCAACAACCCGAGCAGGAAAGCATACGCTACCAATATATTCCACTCCATTGAAACTCCTACAGCCGCTTGCTGACCTTGTCTATAATATACGATATCTCCTCTTCGCTCAATCCTTCATGACACGGTAACGCCAAGAGTTCCTTCGAGAAGCGATGTGCATTGGGTGCCGACTCTCCTCGAAATACGGGGAGCTGATCCAGTGTGTACGGATAGTATATTTTGGTTCCAATACCATCTTCGGCCAACTCTCGCTGAACCCGATCCCGTTCGGGATGAGTGATATTGTATGTAGGAATGGCAGAGTCATCATCTCTTTTCAAAGCGGCTCCTGCGAAGGCTTCATCGTAACGATGCGCGATCGTTCTTCTTTTTGCGATTGCCTGTTCGAGATATCGAAGAGAGACTCGTAGCCCCACTGCCTGGATCGCATCCATGCGGCTATTGTAGCCGCTGTGACCACAGATTCGTTCAAAAGATCTACCGTGAACATATCCGTGGTTCGCCAGTTGTCGTACAGATTGGGCTGTATCCTCGTGTGGGGTAAGAACCATTCCGGCGTCTCCCATCGCTCCCAAAACCTTGGTGGGGTAAAAACTAAGAGCCGCAATGTGCCCATTAAAACGTGCGCGCTGCAGGTTTAGGGCTTGGGATGCATCATCAACGATGGGGCATCCATCAAAGGAAACGGATACAAAATCCCCGAAAAGGTGTACGGGAACAATCGCCGCTGTATTGCTACCAATCCGTTCGAATAGCTTGGAGGTATCCATCAAGGGTCGATCTTCACGAACGTCTACAATTACCGGCGTAGCACGCAGCCTTAATACCGCTCCTATCGTGGCAAAAAAGCTAAAGGCCGGTATGACAACTTCCATACCGGCGCGAACCCCCGCAACCTGTAAGGCGAGCGTCAACGCGTCTGTTCCGTTTCCAACCGCAACACCGTAGCGAACACCAAACAGATCTGCCATGGCACTCTCGATAAGTCCTACATGCTCACCACCAATATATTGACCAGAATCGAGGACGGCACACACACTTTTCTTGAGTTCTTCCATATACATCGACTGACGCGCGCGAAGATCGATATAGGGAATCACGGAATGTCCCTGCGTTTAAAAATCGCAGTCGCAGCAACCAATACAGCCATCGTGTAGCTCAAACCATACATCAGCGCAAAACCAACCCTCTCCCAAGGTATCTCTCGACCGTGTATCGCGGCTTCACGAATGCTCAAGGCTTCAAAGTTCGGCAAAGTCCAATATAAAAAACTCCCCATTTGACGAAAAATAGGTGTTTCCGCTGAATTGGAGAACAACCAAATGTCATCAGCCAAGTGACCGATGCAAAAAGTTGCAATCATAAAAGCCGTTGCCGTCGTGGGAGCCGAGTAGGAAGAGAACAGAATAGACCACGCGGTAATCAGCATTAATTCGACGATAAGCAATGCGACGGAGACGAAGAAAACCGGTGGGGGAAAACTTTGTTGAACCATCATTAGCAAAGAGTACAAGACCGCCAATAAAACGACTTCCACAATTACTGTGAGCATAAGCCCCGCGTACTTACCCATCAGAAACATCCATCTCGGTATCGGCTTGGACAACAAGGTGTAGATCGTTTTCTTTTCTAATTCTTTCCAAATGGTGGAAATACCCAAAAACATCGCAATCACGGAGGCAAAGAAGTCGATCCCGGATTGACCGATAGAGCGAACAACCTTCGCTTGATCACCGATGGTCACCTCTTTGAGGGCTAATGAAAGAACCACAACCCCAACGGCGAAGAAGAGAATCGAATGCAAAACACGATCTCGTACTGCCTCTTTGAAAGTATTGATGCAAAGTGCCCAAAGTCGATTCAAACCCAAACCCCCATTTTTTCAGGATTGACCCGATCTCTTTGCACCTCTTCAACAAGAAGCTCTTCCAACGACTGCCGAATCGGCCGAACTTCAATAATAGATCCACCCTTTGAACGAATTGTATCGACGGCGTGGTCGAGTGAATCCGATAATATTTGGAATCGGTATTGCTCTTCTCCGATCTTACGGAATTCACAGTCAAGGGGAAAGACACCCGAGAGTCGAATCAAACATTCGCTATAAGACGTTCCTTCTTTGAGTAGGGACGATATGGTTCCAACGGAGCGGAGAGAACCTTTGACCAAGAGTGCCACGCGAGAGCAAATGCTTTCTACATCGGAGAGAACATGAGAGGAGAAAAATACGGTTTTCCCCTTTTCTTTCTCATCCAAAATCAAATCGCGAACCAAAGCCCGCCCCAAAGGATCCAGCCCGCTCATCGGCTCGTCTAGGATCAAGAGTTTGGGATCGTGTAGTATGGTTTGGCAAAGACCGATTCTCTGAAGCATGCCCTTAGAGAACTTTTTCATGGGAACATCACCAACCCATCGCATCTGCATTCGTTCGAGAAGCTCTTCAATCCGATTATTTCTCAACTGTTTGGGCATATCATACAATTGCCCATAAAAATGGAGAAGTTCTCTCGGTGAGAGATGCACATAGAAGTAGGGTCTCTCTGGGAGAAAGCCAAGCGTTCGCTTCGCGTCGAGTGAAGAAACGGGATGCGAAAACAAGAAGGCCTCTCCCGAAGAAGGCTCATGCAGACCCGCCAAGATTTTTAACGTTGTGGTTTTCCCAGCACCATTTGGGCCGACAAACCCAAATACTTCCCCAGCTTGAACCGATAGATCCAAGTCTTGAAGCGCTAAGGTTCGACGCATCCAAAATCCACTGCGATAATATTTGGTCAATTTTTTGGTTTGAACGGCTATGCTCACACCAAACCTCCTTTGAGTACATATCCAAAATCCCAAAACTCTGCTCGTAAAACAAGCCTAATGGATACCGGATGGTACATGAGTCACCCGAAGAATTCGGTCGTATTTGATCCAGCGCGTTCCAAAACACAGGTAAAATATCATCGCTGTTTCGAAGAATGGAGCGTTTGAATGGTTACAAAGGGTTGCGACGGGATTTCAAAATAACGCTCGCAAATTCTGCACCCAAAACGAAACACGGATCGCATTTTTGGATCGAAAGGCTATTGATGATCCAAAGAGAGAAACGACCCAATTTTATCTTTGGGATAGGATTGAGAGGCCAGAGAGTGGTTGTAAGCTCTCAATACGAAGGAAATAACCGGTAAAAATCCCAAAACTATTGACGTGTCAATAATTAAGTGTACAATCAAATGGAGATCCCATTCATACTAAGGTTTTACATGGAAAAAAAATCGAAAAGGAGACAACGAATTGCCCGAAACTTTATTCGTTCCTATGGAAAGCTGAAATTCAAGCGCCTTCTCGACGCTCTTCGAAACGGAGAAAGCGGACAAATCATTGCCAACGAGTTCAAGGTTAGTCGAGAGCGCGTGCGACAGTGGAAAAATATATTCGGTCAAATCGTTACGTATTATCGCGTCTATCCGGACATTGAACCCACCGTTTTGGGTGCGGAATAACAATGGCTCTTGCCGCTAAAAACCATACGCTCTGAAACCAACCGAAGCGGTACTTTGCCCGGAGGAGTCGCTTCCCCAACATACCGTACTCCCCTCTGATGTTAAGCCACAATTGTGAGACCCTCCGGCAGATATGTGCGTAAGGTCGAATGCGGGTACTTGGAGCTGCCCCATAGAATCTAAGCCCCAGCATTCAGCGCTTCCTTCTGCGCCGAGAGCACAAGTATGAAAATCTCCAGCGGAAACTTCAACAAAATGACCACTGGGCGCATCCGTCTGCCCTGAAGAATTATCCCCCCAGCAGTCGACTTCTCCCGTACGGAGTAGCCCACAAGTATGGAACATGCCGGCGGAAACTTGTAGAAATTGTCCTTCTGGAGGGGTCGATTGACTTAATTCGTCGGCTCCCCAACAAGCGAGGCTACCGGACTCTTGGACAGCACACGAATGCTTGCCCCCTGCCGCAACATCGATAACTGCTAACGAAAGAGGGGTTGATTGATTTTCTACATCCCTCCCCCAGCACCGCACTTCGGCATTGGATGTTACACCGCAACTGTGTTCGTCTCCCGCAGATAAGTCTACAAATGTTTCGCTCGGAATACGGTCTACGTCCGAAATGGTTCCATCCACAGCATACGCTGCTCCCCAACAAGTTACGTTCCCGTCTTCTTTCAAACCACAGGTATGTTGATCACCCGATACGATTTGCCTGAGCTGGTCAGGAACCGGAGAACTTTGGCCTAAAAAATCATCGCCCCAACAATCTGCAACGCCGCGATGATTAATCGCACAGGTATGTCTTCCGCCCGACCCGATCAAGTTGCCAAGGCGCATCTCATCTATTTTTTGCTCCAGCCCGCTCACAGAGCATCCAAAAATAAGATACAACATCATCCCTCTCCCTTCCGATCTTGAGACGTATACATACGAAGTGCATGGCACAAATAATCTTATCACTTTTTCTAAAGGATAGAGATTGCTTCCTCCTCAACTGTGGCTACCGATTTTCTACAGCGAGAATGAAATGGAAGCCGACACGGGGTGAAGTGGTTATTTATTTACATCCGAGCATCGGCCTTCTCACTCGAGGGTCGCTGTCCGTTGAAAGAAATTCAAACAATATACGAGGTTCAAATGAAATTCCAACCCGCTCTGCTAATCGGCCTTCTCTCCATTGGGTGTACCACTGGTAATAGTTTTCCTTCGCAGTACGCGAATGCATACTGCTCCAGCATATTTTCATGCGTGAACACCGATTCTGCGGAGTTTGAATTTCTCTATCAATATGACAACGTGGCCGAGTGCAAAGAGGAAGAAGAGTCGAATTATCGCTCCTCTTCCCTATACGATTCTTATGAAGAAGGAGATCTTACCTTCAACAAAGAGTCTGCAGAAGAATGCCTGTCAGAGATGAATGAAGTCCGTTCCGACTCCGACTGTGACGGAGATATGAACATCCTTACATTTTTTAGCGATGCCCTCAGCGAAGAGTGCGCGAACGTATACGAGTAACACCGCAACGCCGCATTGATCCCATCGCATACAATCGTATCAGAACCTGGGTTGTGTTGGTTCGGTCATGGTTTTACACCATTACCACGATCAAAGAAATGACAAAAAAAGATTCCTGGCTTAAGTTATACGCTTAGACGTTTTTTATTTGGAGATTACGGATGAGTAAAACCGATACCCCACGAAAAGCCAATAATCGCTATCCCGTCTTGAGCGGATTCCAAAGAGCACTCGGTATCTTGAACGACATACTTCTTATCCCCATGTTCGCATCCATCATCATGGAAGCGACCACCGAACAATCTATGTTCTCTGCTTCATCAAACCTCATCTTCTGTGCACTCTTTTTCACCGAATGGATGTTGGGATTGCTCATGTCCGATAGCCGATTGGGCTATATCAAAAAGATATCCAACATCTTAGATCTCATTTCGGTCATACCCGTCGGCTCCTACTTTCAAGGATTTCGACTCTTCCGCTTAACGCGAATCATCAAGGTTGGACGAGTCGTCTTGAGAACCAAACGCTATCACGGCCCGGGAAAAGATCTCTTGCGCGTGGCCGCTGTCGTCGGAGCAACCACCTTTGCAGGGGCATACACAATTCTCATTGTCGAAGGAAGTGCGGTTCCCGCAGACGGACAACAAATTACCCTTACCTCGTTCGGCGATGCCCTTTGGTGGGCTCTTGTCACCATAAGTACCGTGGGATACGGAGATCTGTATCCGGTCACAACGGGGGGGCGTTTGGTCGCGGTTGCTCTCATACTCGTTGGTGTCGGTGTATGTGGCTACATTGCGGGTTTTATGGCCAATCTCGTGTCTATGGACGATGAATCCGAAGAAATCCAGCAGATGAAACGCCTTGAACACAAACTGGATGCGCTCGCTCGACACATGGCAATATCAGACTGGGAGTTCCGTGAGGACACAGAGAATGTCTCTGCGACCCACCAAAGCAAATCATCATAAAAGTGAACACAGAATCTGTTCTATTGACAGATTCGCTCACTCCAATACGACTGGTTGTTGTTTTCACGACATTCGTTGATAATCATGGCTGGATCCACAACCGCAAAAATGTCGACAAAGCTATGGAGATCGGGATGCGACACAGCAAACTCAATGCCTTCAAGTTGCTGTCCGGATAAAATCGGACCGTTGATTAACCTAACGTCGAGTATGACTTGGGAGCCGTCCGCCTTCAAGGCCCAAAGTTCCAACGTTACTGGTGTCTCGATATCCAAGGTTCCTTGGTTTCCTACCGTAACCAGTACGTACACATTGCCTTGTTCGCATTCATCTCTACAGATAAAAACAATCTGAGAATATAGGTCTCCTTGGGAGCCACCTGTCGCGGCTGCTAGGTCTCCAGAGCGAAAGTTATTGTACGAGAACCAATTCGGCTCTGGTAGAATTGGAATGGAACCATCTTCGTTAATGTTCGTGATGGAGTAAGTGTGCTGATTCCAAATTTTGGTACCCGCTTGCCAAGAGTCATCGGCATCTTCAATCACCGTAATCCCGTTGTACGTACCACCGCTGGTGTCATTGTGTGTGATGATGATTTCAGCATGATCATCGTTGTCGATGTCTGCGATAACGGAATATTCGGTCCACGTATTCGAGGAGTGACCGGTAAAACTTAGCTTGACGGCACCATCAGGGCCGTTGAATCCCCAAACAGTTCTCTCGTCTGGATAGATGGCCTCGGCGATGCCGTCTCCTTCAAAATCGAATACCGCGGAGCCCGTATTGCCAGACGATTGATCTTGGGTTGTCTGTTGCCACAAAATTGAACCGTTGGT
>JAYYRF010000820.1:0-6524 GCA_036127535.1 Myxococcota bacterium
TTCCGTTGTAAATGAAGTCTCTGACGCGCCAGAGGTGCATGCAGGCTCGTTTACCAGAAGACCTGCGAGATGGCTGAAATCGTTTAATTGGACACCAACATTGGCGTTGGTATGCCCTACAGAATTACCGTCTTGTTCTAAGTCGCTCGTCCATTCTTGCTGAAATGCCTGGAAGTCTTCTCCAACACATCCTTCCCAAGAGCAGTCTACAACGGAAGATACATCTGATGAGGTATCGATATCTGCAAGGGTATTGGCGCCGCAGGTTGGTATGGAGGTATTGACGAGACAAGAGCACGTTCCGGATGAGTCAAGGGCAGCCTCGAAATTGAACTGCGTTAGAAGTACGATTTCTTGTGGTGCTTGACATTCGGTTTCGTCATCAACGGTAAAGACGGTTACTTGACCACGTGTATCGAGGAACTGGTTTGTGGAAGAGGAAAGCGTTAGGCCACTGGGGGTCTGTATATCCAATGTTGCGAGAGCCGGAGCATCTACACAATCTACAGAGAGGGTATAGCCCGCTCCACCACTGCTTTCCATATCCGACAGCAGTTCTATGTCGAATTGTTCATTTTCATACAGACGAAAATGAGTGTTATCGGTCTCATTTATGCCTACCCAAGTAGAGAAACCATGCGTTGACGTGAGGGAGACCTGTACGTCTTCATCAGAGGGGTAGGCCACGTCATCGACAGAAATGGTGATCTTCACCGTACTCGCATTCTCTGCGATAAAGGAGAAACTGTCTATTTCCGCGCCATTTGTGAGAATTCCTGACGTTGAAGTATTACACAATAAGGATTCTCCGTCGGAGTTTACATCGTCTTCTACGGCTGTACATGCACCTTCAAAACAAATTTCAGATGCCTCCTCTTCACAGTCCGCATTCACCACGCATTCGGGTGCTTCTTCGGCCGTATCGGCCGTGTCGGTGGTTTCCTCTTTGGGGTCATCACATCCCCACAATATTGTTAACAAGAATGAATTAAAAAACATAGGTGCCTCGCATATTCAAAAAGGATTTTGCAGCCAATATAATATTTTGAAATATAAATCGCTAATTTTATATTCAAAGTCTCGTAATGATGCGGCGATCGTTTATTTTCGAAGAGCGATTGCCATTGTCCGTGACATCGGTGATCGTCGAGGGCAAGGGGGCTACTTAGGGAATCTTGTAGATA
This sequence comes from Myxococcota bacterium, assembly GCA_036127535.1. Taxonomy (GTDB): domain Bacteria; phylum Myxococcota_A; class UBA796; order UBA796; family UBA796. The sequence continues at coordinate 1,185 of JAYYRF010000820.1, forward strand.
TACATCAAAATTTGTGTCAATACGACGAAGCGCTCAATTCTTATCAACAGGCGCGAATCATTGCATGCGAAATCGGAAGCGAACAGAACACGGGACGGAATCTTGGTAATTTGGGATTGGTGTACCAAGGATTGGGTCGCTATGATCTCTCTGTCGCGCATTACCAAGAGGCAATTGATATCGTTCGTGAAATTGGAGACAAACGAGATAAAGCCATTTTTATTGGTAACGTGGCTTTGTTTTACGACCGTCTTGGATAATACGAGGACATAAGATCGATCGTTTGATTCTTTGGTGTACGGCGAAACGGTGCTGCAAACAGCGCAACGTTTCCTTGGATATCAGACGTTTATACAACTCAATTGAACCGATCATCGTGTAGCGGAGCACAGAGACTCGAATTGAAATAGACGAAAAGATACGAATAATCCATAAAATCCCAAAAAGAGCGTGTCTGCACAATGGATGAGAATGAAAAGACGATTGAAAAAATGATCGTCAGATCCGGTGAGAAGATTTTTTGATAACTCCTTCTGTGTCCTTGTATGTGCGATTTGACCTCGGGTTCCCTCTTTTACAACCGAATTTAAATCATATTGCGGTGGCAAAAAAGTATCATAGACAGAGATTCATTTGAGTCCTTGTTGGAGCCAAAGGTAAAGAAGTTATTCATAGTATACGGCGATTTCAGTACGACAAACATCCATCGCGATGTTTATCAACCAGTAAAAATCGCTTATTGGGAGTGAAAAGATGAAAGTTTTAATCGTAGACGACAGTCGAGGCATGAGGATGATGATTCGCCGAGCGATTCGACAAGCTGGATTCGGTAATCTCACCTTCGAAGATGCGGCCAATGGGCAAGAGGGGCTTGAAAAATACGATTCCTTTGCGCCTGATATCATTTTGAGTGATTGGAACATGCCTGTTATGGACGGTATGGACTTTCTCAAGGCTGTAAAAAGAAAGAACGCTGGGGTTCGATTTGGATTTGTCACCTCACAAGCGACACTCGTCATGAAGCAAGAAGCCAAAAAGGCCGGTGCCCTCTTCTTAATATCGAAGCCTTTTACGCCCGACAATTTCAAAGATCATCTCGATCCGTACTTGTCATAAACGGAAAGCGCATGGCAAAATTTGTTTCTTTTCAAAGTAAAGCGGCTGATATCGGAGATATCTATGAGCAAATGTTCGGCCGAGATGTCGTGTTTAAACCGCTCTCTTTTACCCACAAAGTCCTCGATGAAAGCTATATTGTTGCAACGTTTAAAAACGAAAACGATCAGGTAATCGGTGCGATCATTTTCGATATGCCTTTGGCGGCTGCGATGTCCATGGCTTTTACGGAAATGCCGCCGGAAAGCGTCGGGGAATTATTGGCCAGCGGTCGATTTACCCACGATTTGTGGGAAAATTTACACGAGATCTTCAACATTAGCTGTCGCATATTCTCCTTACGCAAAGAGCGTCAAGTTCGACTGTCTCAAATGTTTCAACATGACCATCTGCCAAAAGGCCTCAAGAGTTTCTTACAAAACAGCAAAGGCGATGCGTTTTCAGCATCCGTAGCCGAGTATGGGGTAGGGGAATGTATGATCGCACAGGCCGAGCACACGATCCCTTGCTTTCCACCCTCTAAACCAACTCTTTACGATTCGTTCCAAGAAGCCGATCACGCGCCCGAACCAGTGAAAGAGAGCGTTTCGAAACCCACCACCCACCGCTCAACTCCGAAAAAAACAGAAAAGCCCCAATCCAATGGCAACACCGCTATCGTTGTCGTTGGACTCATTGTCGCCGCTGCGATTGCATTCTTTGTCTTTCAACAGTGATGAGCGGCATTTCTTCACACATCTTTACCCGTAATCCATCATAAAAAACCACGCGCAACGCGATCTTCGTAAAAGGATTGATTCACAATGACCACGAAAACAAAACTATTGAAAGAACTAGAAAAACGCATTTTAGACGCGGTTGAGTCAGAAAGTGCAGAACGATTTGCTCTGGATGACGAGAAAGCGGAACTCTTCGGCATACACAAAGCGCTAAACAAGCTCTTTGATAAGATTGCGGAAACGTCCAAGTTGAACCGAGAAGCGATCGAAAAGATGGAAGAAGCAGACAGAATCGTCAAGAAAAAACAAGATGACTTGGCCGCTTTTACAAAGCAATTGGCTGATGAATTTGAAAGCAGCGTGAACACAAAAACGGATCAGTTTGACGTTGAGATCCAGACGGTTGCAGGGATATCCAAAGAGCTAAGCACAAAGTCCAGTGAAATGATCGAACAAATTCGCTCGAGCAAAGAAAAAAGCGAAGAGATGTCTTTTCGCGTACAGAGTGTTGCCACCGCAACCGAGGAACTCTCCGCTTCGATTTCAGAGATATCCAAGCAGACCGGCACCGCGAGCATCAAGTCCAAGGACTCTATGGAAACACTCCGAAAAACAACCGAAACCGTTGAGAATATTACCGTTGCAGCCGAGTCGGTTGCAGAAATCATCGATATCATCAATGACGTTGCTCGGCAGACCAACCTACTCGCTCTGAATGCGGCCATCGAAGCCGCCCGCGCAGGAGAAGTGGGACGTGGCTTCGGCGTCGTCGCTGGTGAAGTAAAAGAGCTCGCCCGACAAACCCGTACCGCCACGCAAAACATCTCCCAAAAAATCAGCAACATGTTGAGCGCCACGGAAAGTGGGAAAACCTCCATACAAGAGGTTTCGCACTCGATACAAGAGGTGACAGAAATGGTCAATGTCATTGCCACCGCCATCGACGAGCAGTCTTCGGTTACCCAAAGCATTGCAAAAAATGCCGGTGAAGCATCCCAAACAACGCAGGTTTTAGACGCTAATTTTGAGCGGATGTCCGGGTACAGCGTTGAAGTGGACAAACAGCTCGTCGATATGGTCACACAGGTGACAACGCTCACCGAAGAGACGTCGGTTTTACGAGCAACCTCTCAAGAATTTGTTGGCAAGCTCAATTCGGGGCAGCTGTGATTGACGACGAAATCGCACGAGAATTTCTTCTCGAATCCATCGAGCATCTGAATACCCTTGATGCGGCCCTCCTCGATCTTGAAAAAGGCGGTTCATCGGATATAGACGCCATTTTTCGAGGCTTTCACAGCATCAAAAGCGCGGCTTCTTTCTTAGAAATCTCGCTTGTGGAGGAAGTGGCCCACCAAGCGGAAAATACACTCTCCATATTGCGAAGCGAAAGTCGTCCTCTCCCCGACACTGCGATTTCGACAATGTTTCTCGTTTGCGATGTCATACGAAAAGCCATCGAGGCCTTCCAAAATAAGGTGGACTTTGAATACGAAAACAAGCAAGAACTCTTAGATAGGTTGGCAAACATCGATAAAAACCTCTCGCAAAGCCCACCCAAAAGACAGCCTCAACCGTCGGTACCCACAATGCCGGAAGAGACGTCGAAAAAAGTAATATCCCGACCGAAGAGAAAAAAAAGAAAGGCCGCGACCGATCCGCCGGTCGCAAAAGGTACAGCGGGTGCGCTACCCGAGGAAAACGAGTCGAGCATACACATTAGCATTTCCCTGATCGATGAAATCATCAATCTTATCGGGGAGCTCGTCGTGTCTCGAAACCAAGCGATTCGCGTTATCGAGGAGGTAGATGTTCCGGAAATTCGAACCATCATCAATCGAATCGATCATCTAACGACCATCATTCAGCAGAGAATTATGACCACGCGTATGCGAGTGATCGAATCCGCGTGGCGGCGATACCCGCGAATGGTACGAGACTTGAGTAAAGAACTCGGAAAGCAGATCAATCTCAAGATGATCGGTCAAGAAACCGAACTCGATCGAGGATTGCTCAGCATGCTTCAAGAACCGATGCGCCATCTTTTGCGCAATTGCATCGACCACGGAATTGAATTCCCGGAAGACCGTGTAAAGGAGGGAAAACCCCCAGAGGGCACCATCTCTTTGAAAGCGTATCAGTCCACCGGGCAAGTGGTGATCGAGATCGCAGACGATGGTAAAGGCCTCGATGATGAAAAGATTCTCGAAAAAGCGCTTCGTTCAAACTTATTAACGGAGGAGCAGGCGGCGCACCTCGACAGCAAAGAGATTCACAAGCTGATCTTTGAACCAGGATTTTCAACCAAACAGGCGGTCACACAAATATCGGGTCGCGGTGTCGGAATGGATGTGGTGCAAACGCAGGTTAAAAAAGCCGGTGGCCAGGTCGAGATCGAAAGTACTTTGGGTAAGGGGGCGTGTTTTACGATTCGGGTTCCCCTTACGCTGGCGATACTTCCCGCTCTAATTGTGAAAACCAATCACCAGTACTTTGCCATTCCCCAAGACAACATTGCTGAAATTATCGACTTGCAGGATAAAACCGGTCAGATCAAGCCTTTGGGCGACAGTATGGTGTACTCGTTGCGCGGGAAGCTTTTGCCGATTCTCTTTTTTGAAAGCATTTTATCGCAACAACAGAGCAACACGGGGGGTATGGTTGTTGTTCTGCGTACGAACGATTTGGAGTTTGGTCTTGTAATTCACGAAGTCATGGATACCGAGGAAGTGGTCGTCAAACCTTTGGGAGAAGAACTCAAAGGCTTTCAAATTTTTTCCGGCGTTACCATCCAAGGAAATGGACAGATCGCATGGATTTTGGATCCTTCGTCTCTCGCAAACAGCGAGGGTCTGCGGGCCGAGCAAGAAAACGAAGTTCTCAACCAAGGCGCGTCGGACATTACACCGGTACTTCGATTCGAAATTGAAAATATAGGAAGTGCGGCCATAGATATTCAAAAGATTCTTCGCGTGGAAGAGATACACGATTCCGAGTTAAAGGTTCATGGCGCACGATGTCTGTATACGATTGAACGAAAAGTGATTCCCGTATACACCTTCGGGTGTTTTTCAGAAGAAGAGCCGCGAGCATCCAACTTAATTATTTGTGAATCAGAACGCGGTTTGGTCGCGATGCGCGTCGAAAAAGTTTTCGACATATACAGCGAGGAGTACGAAGTGTCGCACACGCTGGACTCTTTGGGACCCATGATTATTTTAGATGATATTCCCTCAGAACTCATCGATCCCAACAATCTCTCTGAGGCAAACTTATGATTCAAAGACAAAAATTTTGTATCGTGCGTTTGGGAAAGTATTCCTTGGGGTTCAACGTACAGTTTGTACGATCCGTCCACGAGGTTATGGATTCTACTCCTCTCCCAATGCCCGTCCCCTATGTCGTGGGTGTTATTAATCTACGTGGACAAGTGATCAGCCTTTTTGACACATACTCGATCTGTAAACTGCCCAGCACCACAGAACAAAGTGCGCGCAAAACGTTT
>JAYYRF010000821.1:0-8816 GCA_036127535.1 Myxococcota bacterium
TTACCCCGTTCTTCTAAGGCTTCTTGGACTTTCTTTGCGTGCAGAAGGCTCTGAAACTTATCTTTGATCTCTTTGACGTCATGGGTAAGATAGCTCTTGAGATTTTTAATATCCAAAGCGGCGCAAATTTGCGCGATCAACGATCGAAGCGAGGGTAATGCGGAATTTCGTCCTTCTGTATTCATGCAGAAGTGAAACGTCCAAACATATGGATCGTTTGGATGATCCACGTAATAGTGATTTTGATACAGGTGTGCCATGATGGCAGTCTTTCCCATGCCGGCATACGCCTTCAAGAGCGTATACCCTCCACCTTCTTTTTCGAGTATTTGATAAATTTCAGACTTGACATCTTCCCGTCCAACAAAGAGCTTGGCTTTGTCTTCGGCGTAGTCCCCAAAGTCAAAAATATTCTTCGGCGGAAGGCGTTCCACTTTAATGCCGGCCATATATTTTTTGAACTGTTCGTATGTGCCCAAACTCTTACCGTCCTGATGGAGAGAGTTTTGAAAACCGATATACGTCAAGCTTTCTAAAATACCGAGGTTGATGAAATAGATGTCATCCAAATCGCTTTCTTCTGAAATCGCTTGCTGCACACACATTAAAGGAGAGAGACTAAGGACTTGTCTCTCTTCGTCATCTTGGAGAGGATTGACAAGGCAGATCTCTCTCTCTTCGATTGGGAGCGTCAATGATACGCCTTTGTAAGAAGGAGTCGGTCGCTTCAGATCCCATACGCGGGAACCGATCCGAACAAATACACCGTATTGCCAAATTTGAGAAAAGGCGATGATGATGTTTTGCAGGGCAACAAACGCACCCAATGTCGTAAATTCAACCAACGGCTCCGCATGCACCAAGAGATTTCGGTACTTCAAGATGTAGTCCAAAGCGCAAGGATTTTGGGTGAGCTTTTTTTTCAGATAGCCTCGCGCCTTGTCCGATCCCAACGCATTGTCTTTTGCTTCTAATTGACTGAGTGCCCCTTTTTGATTGAGTGCGGATCGCAATTTTTGAACCAGTCCAAAAATGCCCTCCTTCTCCGTGGAGACCTCCTTGTTTTGCAATTTCTTGCGAATTTCCTCTGGAAGTTGATGGACGAAATACTTCCAATCGTTGTCTTTCGGTTTTTGAATGGACTTTACAATTTTGAGGTTGATCTTACTGTCTGTCGCATCGGTCAGAAGAACGTAGCTCTGCAACGAAAGAACGGCCAAGTAACGAACCAAAATGGAATACACCGCGCACAATTCAAACGCAAACTGCGGCTTCTCAATACCCTCATCATGAAGCTCCGCCTGCCGAATCAACCCCAATAGTTTCGCTCCGAGAGGAAATGGACATTTCTTAGCGATGTCTAAAAAGATCAATTCTCGCCAAACGCGCTCTAAATCGACCTGTTTTCGAAGGCGTTTAAACCGTTTAACAAACGGGTCTTTATCACCAATAAAATTCTCAACCTCGCTTCTCTCCTCCTTGGAGAGGAATTCCCAAAAAGAGTCTTTGATGAAGAAACGCATTATACATACTCCAATATTTTAGAATGGAAAAGCCTCCAATGTCGAGCTTGCTTTTCTGTCACACCATCGACCTCTATGTCCCTACGCTCTCGATTTAATAGCGGAGAAAGAGCCCAAAGAGCATACTCTACTTTGGGTTCGAACACGACGTCACCTGACTTTTCGAGTTGCGTACAAATCGTAAACAAATGGAGAGAATCATCTACGCTCAATTGACGGAGAATCCGCTTTTTCAATTCTGTATCTGCATAGAGTTCAACCGCATTTTTGAGTTCGTTGGGATATACCAGATTTTGCGGATACGAAAACGATTTGTCGTAAAAGATTCCTTTGCGGAGAAATCCCTTGTGTATCGTCGAAATTACGACAAAGGGGGTTTCAATGAGTTGATTCACAATCGAAACCACCGTGTCGGCTTCCCCCCGGTATTCAGAGAGTCCCAAATGTAAATCCGACACGAGGATTAAGATTCTCTTGCCCGCCGCCCGCAACCGTTCCGTGCATATCTTAACGCGGTTCATTAAAGAATGAGAGCGTTCGAACTCAACCGAGCCGAGCAATTTCTCGGTTTCAAGAATCAGCTTCTTTGCAAAGGTTTGGCCAGATTGGGTTAAGTCCAAGGATTCGATGTTCCAAACAAACGATGCGTCAAACCCTTCTGAAAGAGCCTCTCGTTCGTTCAACAGCGAATTCGCCTCGCCGCCGGCGTAGTACTCGATCAAGTATAGATTATCATCCGGAGACCGCAAATACGCTTGTAGCGTAGACAAAATGGAACGGTCAAAAGGATGCTTCGCTGGGCCAGCAAAAAGAGGATTCCTATCGACTTTCCCCGATTTTTCTGCACTGTAACGCTCTCTCCATGCGGAAATAAGTTGTGAATAGTAGAGCTCCTCTAAGGAAATGCTCTTGAGCGTACTGCAAACGATCTCGCGATTTTGAACGCCGTATAAAGGGAAAATCGGCATGTAAGAATGAGGATTTTGCATCTCTGGTGTATCGGTTTGTCCTTGGCGTATTTGTTCCGCTACCGCCACACTGGGTATATAGATAGACCCTTCTGTCGGCTCTGCTCCAATATTAGAAGAAAGCGCAGACCAACCACCATCCCACCAATACCAACCGCCGTCCAGGTAGGTCATCAAAGGTTGCTGCCATAGCCCCGGAACGCGCATCATTAATTCTTCAAGCAGGAAGTAATGTGTATTGATGTCTTCGATGAGCGAGGAAAAGGAACCGTGGGCAAAATTATTACGAAAGCGAAGCAGGCGATCAGAGGGATCCGTCGGACCTCTGCTGATGCGAATATCCCGTAGCCCACTGAGATGAGGGGTTAGGTCGGCTCCGACAAAGAAATTTTGTATCTCGCGACTCAATCGAACAAAGAGCCCTATCGTTGGATTTTTATCTCGCTGCACCAAAGCCAAATAGTCGTATAAGAACCGGAAAATACTCTCTTGGCCTTTGAAGGTCTCATCGCTTGCCCTCTCTGTCAAGAACATTAGTTCCGCAATCCACAAGCGACCAACATAGTTAAAAAACGCTTCAATCACATTGGACGTTTCGTCTGGAGTCGTCTCAATGCCTGAATTAACACGTTCATGCTCCATTTCTTGAATGGTCTCCGCAAGTTGCGGGAGCAGAAATCGAATCCGATCATCATTTTTGAACAACATGTTCTTCCCTACATAGAAAATTCTGTGATTAGAAGCATATCTAAATTTGCACGATATTGCTACAAAAGCGACGTACTATCCGGAGGACTTAACACAGCTCCTGAACGGGAATACCACGTTGCGATGCGCAACCCATACGGTTCAAGACAAAAATCATGTATGTGGCGCTTCGCTCTGAAAAAGAACGGCGTTGGTGCGCACGAGCTACCAACCACAGTTTGTACCGCCACCGCCAGGGGTTCGGAAATCGCAAACGTTGAGACAAGTGTCTGCATCTGAGTTGTTGCCATCGTCACATTCCTCTTCCACCGAATCGACCACGCCGTTTCCACAAAGGGGATTGTCGCTACAGCAAAGTGCCATCGCCGATGTTTCGTTGCACCCATAGCTGGAGGTACACTCAGGACGGGAAGTACCAAAAAAGCAATTATGAATTTCGTCGGTTCCCAAACTGCTCACAGAGCTGGTGTTGTCAGGGACGGTAAAATGACCCGCTCCGCCCGATGTACGACAGTATCGCACCCCCAAAGCGCGAGAACTCGTATCGATCGACTGGGTCCAGCCGTCATTACGGTTGTTGTACTCGTTGTGGGTACACAGATGCCAACCCGTCGGACAAAAGGTTTCAAAGTCTTGCTCGCACGTCGTATGGTTTGGGTCCTCGCAAAGAACCATCGTACCGGACGGCGCCATGGACACCAAGCTTGAACCACCCTCGCAACCGCTAAACGTCGAAGAGACCGTTACGGTTGCCACGGCGGGCGTACCATCGTCTTGGCCATCGCTGGCGTATACCTCGCATTCCCAATCTCCACTCGTCGTTACGGAACCGGAGATGATATCGCTAGTGGACGAGCTGGCGCTGGAGATTTGTTGTAGGGTGCCAGCGCTGTCGTACCACGCAAACGTATAGGTAAGCACATCGCCATCATCATCGGTGCTGACTCCGGAGATGGTACAGGTCAAATCTTCGACGCCCGCTGTCGGGGCGACCGGCGTTATCGAAATCGCAGGGGTGGTTGGCGGTGAATTTTCGATCGTTACGGTATCTTCCGTGGATCCACCAAGGGTCAAGCCATCGTAGGGGGTCACGCGAACTTTCCACACCTCGTTTTTTACCGTTTCCGTTGCAGGTACCAAAGTGGAAGAGTGCACCGTCTGTACACCATTTTTATACCACTCATATATGTATGTTATGCTGTCTCCTTCCGGATCGGTAGAACCCGAGGCGCCGACGGACAAATTGTCCAAAGTATATGCAGGACTCGGCGCCAAAACGATCATCGGTGCCGTAGGGGCACCATTTATGGATATGCTGACGGAGTCGCTATCCGATGCCCCCGATGCATTGGTCGCCTGCAGCGTCAGCGTATGCGAACCCGCGGAGAGCTGACCATAGCTAAAACTAACAACACCGGAAGCATCCGCGGGAGCACTGGAAAAAATACCGTCTACGTCGCTATTCCACGTAAGCGCGAGCTGATCCGGCGTTTCAAACGAATCGGAAACCAACCCCACAAAGGGAATCGAGTTCCCTTCGCTGTATACTGATGAGGCGACGGGTGAAGTGATGCTCACATTAGGGGGAGACTGAACATTCAAAAGGAGGATATCCGTACACTCCCCCCCTCCGTCATCCTCAACGCGCATGGTTATCAGATGACTACCGATGCTGAAACCAGTATGGGAAAACAAGATTTCACCGGTACTGCTCGGATTTGAGGTACCCAAAACACCATCGCTGTCGGAAAGCCAAGTAACGATTAAGTCTTCTGTTGGAGTTTCGGCATCGGTTGCTTCTGCGGAAAAGGAAACCGTATCTCCGCTGGCAAAATAGTCTCCATCCACTGGAGATAGGATTAGACAAGAAGGCTCTTCGTTTGTATCCCCCACCGATATCACGCGGTTGACCACTGTAAACTTGTCCGTGGTGTCCGTAACGGTCAGCGTCACAACGTGCTCTCCAACGGAAAGTGACGAGAAGTCTTCAATTCGACCTGACGAATCCGGTATGGTTCCAAGATTCAAATCTCCATCAAGACTCGAGCGCCACCGGGAAGACAAAGCATTGGAGGGATCCTCCGCATCGGATATCATGGCGGAGAAAGAGATGAGTTGCCCTTGATAATACGGCATATTCTCTAAGGGAGAAAGCATTTCAACAACGGGCGGCTCCGAATCTTGCACGTTCAGCGCAAGCGTAGCCACACCGGCAGCTCCGTCCGGATCCAAAACCTGTAGTCGAAGCTCTTGATCCCCATAGGAAACCGAGGTGGTACAAGAGACCTCTCCACTAACTTCGAGCGATTGATCCGTACATATTTCGCGCGTATCGATGTACCAAGAAGCGCTCAATTCGGGTAGACTGTGGTTTGTATCTCCCACAACCCCGAAGAATACGACCTCTTCACCGACGAGAAACGTCGAATCCTGAGAGTGCGATGTTATCTCTGCCGTTGGAGGTGTATTGTACGCCGTGATTCCCTTATCGGAGCCACAAGCAAAACATAATGAAATACCGCACCATCGTATGAAATACATCGTGAATCCCCCAACCGAAAACTCCTTTGATTATAGAGCATAATACCGAACATAACCTTTGAAAAATCGAGAATTCCCATGACAAATTTTCAAATCCGCAAAGCCCGACAAAACGATTGTGGTGTAATTCTCCACTTTATCCGTTCACTCGCCGCTTACGAAAACCTTTCGCACGAAGTCATCGCGACCGAGGAGGCGCTTCAACGTTCTCTGTTCGGCGAGAAGGCCTTCGCGGAAGTAATTCTCGGATTTGAAGACGACAAGCCTGTCGGCTTCGCCCTCTTTTTTCACAACTACTCCACTTTTTTAGCACAACCCGGATTGTACCTCGAAGATCTCTTTGTCGAGCCGGATTCACGTGGGCGTGGGTATGGAAAGGCGCTTCTCAAAGAACTCGCACGCTATGCTGTGGAAAGAAATTGCGGCCGTTTGGAATGGAGCGTACTCGATTGGAATCAGCCCGCTATCGATTTTTATTTGTCGCTAAGAGCCGCTCCCATGTCGGATTGGACGACTTTTCGCTTGACGGGAGAAGACCTGCGCAGGCTCTCAATTTCATAAAGAAGTTTTCATACCAAAAGTATAGATTGCGGTAATGAAGCAGAACATGATACAGAATTGACAATTATGGAGTAAAGTATGACTTCTGTTTCGTTTTTTAGCCTTCTGTATCTCAGTCTGAGCGCCTGTGACGATGACAAGGGATTTACAGAATTTAATTACCCCCCCGAAGCCGCTATCACCTCTCATCAATCCGGGATATCGCTTTACGAAGGGGATACCATTACGTTCGAGGCGGCTCTCTCCGACCTCAACGATCCACCGGAAGAACTGGTTGCCAAATGGTCGATATCCGGTCGCGTGGTCTGTGATTTTGCCGCACCCGACAGCTTTGGAAACTCATCTTGCGCAATTACGATTGGAGAAAACGAAACCGAGATTGTCGTAGAGGTTCGAGATCCGGAAAACGAAGTCGGTTTCGATGAACTGACCATCGATCTCATTCCAAACGGCTCTCCCACCGCGCTGATCTACTCTCCTCTCTCAAACAACGTCTATTATTCCGATCAGCTGATTACCTTCGAAGGTTCCGGTACCGATCCGGAAGATGACCCATTGGATCTAACGATCTACTGGGAAAGCAGTATCGACGGTGTACTCGCTCTCGAAACCACACCGGATGGAGATGGTCAATTTGTAGATTTTGGGTATCTGTCCGAGGGAGAACACGGGCTAAGCCTCCACGTCGAGGATCAAAACGGCAAGAGCGATACTGAAACGGTCACCATTGTCGTGGGTCCTCCCAACTCCAGCCCCAACTGTTCGATCAACGCTCCCGTTAGTGGAGATGTTTTCCAAGTCGGTCAAACAGTCATCTTTGAGGCCGTTGCAACCGACCCCGACGTACCTTCTGACTGGCTTTCTGTTGGATGGAGTTCTGACAAAGACGGAGACATCGGAACGTCAACCCCAACCAGCAGCGGCGATGTTCTCTTTCCCTTTGCTGACTTAAGCGCCAATTCCCACGTCATTTCTATGACGGTGACCGATGAACTCGGCTCGACGTGCACCGATAACGTTCTCGTTTTAATCGGCAGTCCACCCACGGTTCAAATTCTTTCTCCCGCCAGCGGAGATGTGTACAACGAGGGTGAACTGATCTCATTCGAAGGGTCTGTATCCGATCCCGAAGATATCGCGTCCGCACTCGTATTGGAATGGAACTCTTCTCTCGATGGCGTCTTGTCGAGCGCACCCTCGGACTCCAATGGCACCGTTCTTTTTCAAAACGACACCCTTACGGTCGGCTCGCACACGCTGAGCCTGAATGCAACCGACTCTGCTGGACTCAACGCTACCGACATCGTTACCTTCCAAGTGAATGGTTTACCCACGACACCATCTGTGAGCATCACACCCGACCCGGCATACACCGACAACGATCTCACCGGAGCCGCCACCGGCTCGACCGATCCAGAGGGAGATACGATTACCTACACATACGAGTGGCTTCTCAGCAACAGCGTTCAGCACACCGGCACCACGCTCCCCGCGAGTATGACGAACAAAGGAGAAGAGTGGACGCTGCGTGCAACCCCTGCCGATCCGTATGGAAGTGGTACGCCCGGCGAAGCGAGCATCATCATTCAAAACCAAAGTCCGGAAATTACGGCCGTTACGATTAGCCCTTCGTCGAGTATTTCGACCAATACCGTGCTCACATGCAATGCGACGTCCTCCGACGCAGACGCGTCGGACACGCTCAGCACCACCTACGCTTGGACTTCCGGCAGTAGCCCGCTCGGAAGTGGAAGCACTCTCGATCTTTCGCAGCAGAGCCTTACACCAGGTGATACCGTTACCTGCACGGCAACGGTCACAGACGGTACCGACACCGTCACAGATTCCGCGGACGTGACCATCGATAACAGCCCACCGGTCATCTCCAGTGTATCCATCACCCCTTCAGCAGCCTATAACGACGATACCCTTACTTGTAGCGTAAGCGCCAGCGATCCCGACGGCGATCCGATCACCTATGCTTATGCTTGGACGAACACCGATACCGGTACCGCCGTCGGGAGTACAGATACCATCACACTCGACTCCTCCTTGGCCGCATCTACCGAAAATATCGAATGCGCCGCCACCGTCACCGACAGCAATGGCGGAACCGCTACGGACACCGATAATATCACCTTAGACAACCGCTCTCCGACCCTCTCCAGCATCGCGATTACCCCAAACAGCGGCGTTATGGTGGGAAGCACCCTATCTTGTAGTGCCACCGGCAGTGATATCGATGCCGATAGTACAACCATCCAATATCAGTGGAGCAGTAACGGCGTACCGCTACAAACCGGCGCTTCATTGACCGTTACAACGGGTATGGCTCCTGTCGGCGGCAGCATTCTTTGCACCGCGACCATCACCGACACCAACGCAAGCAGTGATACCGGTAGCACATCCGTAACCCTGGACAACAGTCCTCCAGTCGTAACCGTGACGATCACACCCAACAGCGGCGTGTACAATGATACTACACTCACTTGTAACGCCAGTGCCAGTGACCCTG
>JAYYRF010000822.1:0-5472 GCA_036127535.1 Myxococcota bacterium
GAGTGGCAACGTTTACGAATGGGTTTGGGACTATTACGCGGAAAACATCTATCAAAAGCGCACGAAGGAGGTTCAAAACCCCAGTGGTCCGGCGACGGGGGGGCATCGGATCTTTCGCGGAGGGAGTTGGAATTTCGATTCTCTGTACGCGCGCGTATCCAGTCGTGTGGGTTTCGATGCGCAAAATGGCCATGTTTCGTTGGGGGTTCGTTTGGTGCAAGACTGAGGTTGGCCACATCGATATCTGATTGAGCATTACACGCGATCAGCATGCTGAAAATGAGGGTAGAGTTAGGAGACTCTCAAGGGTAAGAAGGAAATCGATGTGGCTGATGAAAATCGGGTTTTTCACCGGGTAAAGCCGAGTAGCACTGATACGAGCGTTGAGAACCGGTTCCGTGTATGGAAAAGAGATTGAATCTCTCAATGGAGTCGGGAAGATAATGGCTAGGGATGGTCACGGTTCCCGTCCAGTAATCCTTCTCGATGGTAGCCTGGTAACGAACGGACAGTTCCCGTTGAATAATACTGCGGGGAGCGTCTAATTTCAGTATTAGATAGTGGCCGTGGGGTCCAAACTCCGCTTCCAAGTAGTGACCATTTTTCCCAACGAAGAAACATTCAACGACTTCGTGATTCCAAAGCTCCCACATAGAACCCGCTGGTTTTTTCGGAGCAGGATCGTTGTAGAACGGTGCGTGAATAGAGCAGAGAAGATCTCCATTATCCTGCGAGACGAGTTCGATGGTAACCTGATCCTCTTTTGGTACAGGAGAGCCGTCCCACAGATATGCAATACAGTACGAGGTCATATATGCAAGACTTTAGAAGGGTGTATCGCAAGAACTGCATACGAATGTCTTATCGGTATACTCCCAATTTCCATACGTTGATGCACCACAGTTGGGACATGTATCCGGAAAAATATTTGAAATGCTGTAAACGGCAAAGGCCCCTGTTGTATCAATGCCGTTACCATTGCTTTTTTCATCCGTTCCTTCGGCTTGCGCGATCGCTTCCTCGGCTTCGGTTTCACTGGCCTCTTCGACTTCGGGTGCTGCAGATTCGGTTTCCGCCGGCGCAGCTTTCTCCGTCTCGACCTCAACCTCGGCTTCGGTTTCACTGGCCGCTTCGATCGTGTCTTCCTCTACCTTGGTTTCGGCTGCCGATGTCTCTGCATCTGGCTCTGGAACCGAACGTCCTTCTGCGACCTCTTCTTTGGGAGGGGGCTGTGTTTCAATACTTTCTGCTACGGGAGCAGTCGAGACAGGTGCGACCTCTTCTGGTTGTGAGGGAGCTTGTACTGGCT
The DNA here is from genome assembly GCA_036127535.1 of Myxococcota bacterium. GTDB lineage: Bacteria > Myxococcota_A > UBA796 > UBA796 > UBA796. Next base: position 1,310 of record JAYYRF010000822.1, read on the forward strand.
CGAAAGAAGTTTTACTTTGCTCTGAAGTACTGGGGGGAGGTGTATACTTTTCGTTTTCGGTACTCTCTTTTTGTCTTAAGATCAATTTTTTGATCATACTTTTGATGCGAGTGCGTACGCCCATGGTATCTGTATCCTTTACTAATGACAGCTGCGAAGCCCCTCATATGCATAAGGAGGAGAGCTGTTTTCGATAAAATGGTTTGTAGACCAGCGAATGAACCCCACATCCCATACTTGGTTGTGGATCATTGTTTGACTGTATTGACCTACTAACACACCAGATAGATAAATCCGAATTGTTGCTTCGGTTTGACCCGCTCCAAGGTCGGAAAAATAATGGGTAGACAAGTAATAATCTTTGGTCTCGGCCTGCCATACGTCTAACATTTCTGGAGTGGAATTATCGGAGGAGTCCACCGAAAGGACGGGGTTATCTTCGATAATAGATTCGCCCCACTCCGGATTGCTGTTGCACCAACAACAATCGGATTCCAATGAAAAAAGTGCATTTTCTTCTTGCATCAGATGTAGATCAAGATCTGCATCGGCATCGAGCCAAGAGAGTTCAATGTGTATATCTGCGGGCGGCTCTGCATAGAAGAGACACTCTGCGGGGGGAGAGGTTGTTCCATTGGCGTTTTGAACGATTAGATTGACCTGATAGTTACCGGATACATCCACATTCAGATTTGTTTGGGAATCGTTTGGAGTCTCCAATATGGCCTGGGAGCCGAGCGGCGATCGTTCGAGTGTCCATTGATAATTGAGAACTTGTCCGGTTGGATCCGTTGAGTTGGTACCATCGAGAAAGAGATCCGAAGGGCTTTGAACCGTTGATGGGCATGCAATCGCTGCGACGGGGTAGTTATCTTCTCCACCACCGTTTCCAATAAACTGAACGTCGACTTGTGGTTCTTCCGGGTCGTTGGAGAAGATGGTGAGCGCGCCGCTGTCACCGGCATCATGAAACGGGACGTAATTGACTACGATTCCGGTCTCTACGCCCGGTGCGAGTAATTGTTCATCCAGATCTCCAACCAAGGAAAAAGCACCTGAGCCACTTTGTAGCGTACTACCGATGGTGAGTTCGGCATCTCCTTGGTTCCTAACCGTAAAATAGAGCATTCCCTCTTCACCCACTGCAACGTCTCCAAAATCTAAACTTTCGGCGTCCACAAAGATATCTGGCGTGGGGCCGTCTCCGCCATATCCCAATAGGGGAAGACTAAAGTTCGGATTTTCTTCGTCATTGCTTGTGATGTTGAGTGCGGTATTGTATTCGGTAAAATCGGTTGGTGTAAAAGATATCTCTACCTCTGCGACTTCTGAGCTTGGAATTTCCAAGGCTGTGGGATTAAGGCTGTATACGGGTAAATCGTCGCTCAAAGCGATATCGCCAATTCTCAGGCTAGCGGCACCGGCATTAATAATTTGCAATGTGTAGGTTTCAGTCTCGTCCACCTTGACCTCACCAAAATCGATGTTTTCGGTTGCGATTGCCATGTCTGGATAAATGACATTGACTTTCGTGTTGTCCGAACAGCCGAACAACATAGGAATGAATGAAATCATGACGACTCCTTGGGTGGTTGAATTTCGGGAATATACAGAGAGATACATCGCTGTTTGTGCGGACTGTAGCGCTGTACAATACTACCCCTCGCTCGTATGAGTGCTTCCCAAGTAATGCTTAAAAGAGGACTCTCATCGGGAGCGTGAAAGTGATCGCTGTTCAAATACTCTTCCATCATCGGAAAGTCCGTATCCCGAAGGGTACATATTACGTAGCTGCTGCTGAGTAGGCCCGCTACGTGGCTTGAAAAAGGAGGGGAGATATGGCAAATGCGGGTTTCGAGCACGAAAGATTCTGCTTTAGATTTTTCTCGCATGTGCAGCATTAAGAGGGTGAGTGCAATTAATATGTCGCTTTTCGTGGTATAAATGAAGCAGTTTTGGGGGGTGAGATCGTATTGTAGAGGAGTCTGTAAGATAGATTCGAATGATGTTCGTTGTTCATCGAGTAAGACATTGATATCGAAGTATTCTTTCCGGATGCTCGCTTGGCGACCGAGATTCATAAATAAGCGCGTTTGGCTGGCCGCTCTTTGTGCGGCTTCTCCTATATCACTTAAGTCCTCGATAATAATATTGTCTTTATCTACTTCTAATTCTATCATTTCCGCTGCACTCAATATGACCGTCAATAAATTATTGATGTCATGACCATATTCTTTCGGTAAATTTTTGAGCAGTTTCAATTCTTTTTGCAGAGAGTTGTATTCTTCTCGGTTTTCAAGATACCATACATAGCCGGCTGGAACTTTACTGACCGTAAGATGCGTTGTAATGAGTTCTCGTTTTGCATTGCAGAACGTACATGTACTGTTTGGATGCAATTCGGGATCATCCAGCATGGAGTCGAAGGTGGATTGATCGGCCACTTTGATCAGAGAGCGCATATCGTGTTGAACAAGGTTCTCCTTTGTTCGCTGGAGCATGAGCATGGCTGCGATGTTTGCGAACAGGATCAAGCCCCTTTGATTGGTCAGGAGGATAGGAAGAGGAGCTTCGTCTAAGAATTCGATATCCATTATGGCCTTATGTAAATCGGTTTGTTTGAATTCTATCCGGTTTTACACCTTTTTTGGATAGAAAAAAAGACCGACTTTGAGGTCGGTCTATTCTAAGGACGCGTGAGCGTTTGTGCGAGACGTTAGTCTTCTTTACGTCGGGCAATGACCAGAAGGGATGCCAAGGCGATTGCGATGCCGGTACTCCCGGTTTGACCGAGAGAGCTGCAGCCACTGACCACTGGTTCCTTTGGCTCGTTATTGAGTTCCGGAAGTCCTGATTCTTCTTCATCAAATCCAGGATCGCCTGATGGAGTGGAATCGTCTTCTTCTTGTACTTCCTCTTGGGGCTCTTCAGAAGGCTCATAAGATGGCTCATAGTCCCAATCCCACTCGTCTTCTTCTTCCTCTTTCTCTTCTTCTTCTGGAGGCTCATAGAAAGGAGTAGACAGCTCAATGTTTTGGAGAGAGACACCTAATTCGGAGCGACCGGTGGGATTCCACCATGAAGTGTCGAAGTTGCCCAATACGTTAATTTCGTCGATTCGGAATGTCTCTCCTTCATCGACCTGAACGACGAGGAAGTATTCGTGATACGCAGACTGTTCCGCTCGGGCCTCGAGATTGAGATAGGTATCCCAAGCCATGAGATCCCCGCGGCCATTTACATACACATCCCACTCGTAAAGCGTAATGTCATATTGGGTTTGAACTTTGTACTCTGAACTTAGGAAACCCTTGACTTGAACTTCACCTTCACCTTGAACAGGAATCCCGTTGATATTGGTTCCTTCTGGAAGCGCGCCGTGTGTCATGGCTGATCCTTGGGCGCTGGCTCCGAACCCTACCTGATGCCCAACGGTAATTTGACCGTATGCATCGATTCCATAGCTTTCGAACGGAACCGACCATTCCCAGCGAAACGCACCGCGCTGGTCGCTGGTCATTGCCTCGACGGAGAGAACAGGGTGGTCTTCCCACGCCCAGTCGTTCCAATCTGTTATCCACAGTTCTTCGCCGTGTGCGGGCGTTGAGCGCGCTTTTATGGTTGCTACATAAAAGTCTGCGCCGCGATCGATGGAGGATTGAAACCAAAAGAATTCGACAATGGCGTCGACGGAGTTGCCATCATCGTCTTCGTTACCAACGTAGAGTGTGTTACCGACAAAGTAGGAGTATGAATTTGGATGTGCATCTGGATTTAACGGCGCAGCGGCGCCGAATGTAACATCGACCTGACCTTCGAGCATGCTGGCACCTACATAGGAGGTTTGTGTGGCACTAATGCCCTCTGCGGTTGCATTTCCGACGAAAAGAGAAAGAATGGAGATAAGCATAAAAAATCCTGATGTGTGTTGCGTTCGAATGAAGTATAAAGCCTTTTGCCAAAAAGATCTGTCATTTGGAATAAGTGTTTCATACTTGTTGCGAACTTACTGTTTCGTAACACAAATAATGTATCACAAAACCTACGTTTAAAGCAAACGATCCAGCATTTATAGTAAGTATTTTTACCTCAAAAGACAAACGCCGACGAACCGTCGGCGTTTGTCTTTTGGAATGATAGACCCTGATCTAAACGAACTGGTC
>JAYYRF010000823.1:0-3751 GCA_036127535.1 Myxococcota bacterium
TGAAACACACAGTTTTTCTTTGGAATTCGCACAGCAAATTCTGCAAAGCATTCGTTCACCATGACACATGTAGGGTATGCACCCGGAAAGCTTCTCTTAAGTGGAGAACATTCTGTTGTATATGGTCATCCAGCGATTGCATTACCGGTTTCTTTGGGTGTATCGGTTTACTTAGAGCCCACAGATCGTCCTCTTGAACTACCAAATATCGATCCGAGACTAAGCGCAGCTTGGCGCTCCGTCCTGCCGTCCTTTGGATATCGCGTACGCATCGAAACCAACCTCCCGATAGGTAAAGGCATGGGGTCATCCGCCGCCTTGAGCATCGCAACCTTGCGGGCCCTTGCCTCTGCAAAGGGATTCACACCAACCTTTGCGTGGCTATATGAGAAAGGCTTTGAAATAGAGACTCATTTTCACGGCAACCCCAGTGGCGTTGACCATGCCCTATGTGCGATGGAGCAAAGCCTTTGGTATGAAAAAGACGGCCCCAAACTCGAACCCTTTGGCATACCGACGTTGCGTCTTCTTATTATGGATAGCGGTACCAAAGGGAACACCGGAGAACTCGTCGCTGGCGTGCGCGCACGCCATCCCCAAAATGAATCGATCCTCGACAAAATCGGAGACCTCACCCAAGAAATAGGACACACCCTGAAAGCTCCACACCCCGACATGAAACACCTGGGTTCCCTTCTCCATCAAAACCACATACAGCTTCAAGCCCTGGGGGTGTCGACCCCGACCTTGGACCACTTGGTTGATACAGCCATAAAAGCCGGAGCCTACGGAGCGAAACTATCCGGAGCCGGTGGTGGTGGCATTGCCCTCGCCTTGGTTGAGAATTCGGAGCCAATTGCAGACGCAATTCAAAAAATAGGCTATGACTGTTTCACTATCGAAACCCATACCCCAAAAGAGAGCCTATGAAAGCCCGCGCCATTGCACATCCAAACATTGCACTCATCAAATATTGGGGAAAACGCAATATTTCGCTGAATCTCCCGGCTGTATCTTCTCTCTCCCTTACGTTGGATCAGTTTCAAACCGAGACCCTTGTCGAATGGGGGAGCGAACGCGATCGACTCTTTCTCAATGGCTCCGAGATACAAAGCAACGAAGCCAAACGTGCGTTTCAGTTCTTGGATCGACTCGATCCCGATCGTCCGCCTTGTCGAATCGTATCGCACAACAACTTCCCTACAGCCGCAGGACTCGCTTCGTCATCGTCCGCCTTTGCCGCACTGGCTTTGGCTGCCAGTAAGGCCTCCGGGCAATCGCACACAGAAACCGAATTGAGCATACTCGCAAGACAAGGTTCTGGTTCGGCTGCTCGAAGCCTATCCGGCGGCTGGGTCGTATGGAATCGTGGCATCCAACCCAACGGCCAAGATTCATATGGTCGCTGTATTGCACCACCGGATCATTGGGATGTACGCATGCTCGTCGCGGTTGTGTCCGCGGGACGAAAATCCGTTGGTTCAACCCAAGGTATGATTCGTAGCAAAGAGACCTCTCCCTTCTATCAAAACTGGGTCGACACTTCAGAAAAAGACGTACAAGAAGCCATTCAAGCCGTTCAAAAAAAGGACTTACATCAACTTGGCGCACTCATGGAACATTCTACGATCAAAATGCATGCGGTTATGATGACGTCTCGTCCCACCATTCGCTACTGGAAACCCCAAAGCTTGGCCATTATCGAAGCGGTCGAAGCTCTTCGTAATCGCGGAATCCCATGCTATCAAACCATGGATGCCGGACCCAATGTAAAAATTCTTTGTTCCGCGGAGCACGCCGAAGAAATCGCCTCCGAGTTGTCGCGTATCACCCATCCCATACATATCCTCCAGGCGGGATCTGATGCTAAAATCATCCACTAGCTATCGGGTAAACGCACCCGGAAAACTTGTGATCGCAGGAGAATATGCCGTACTCGATGGTGCTCCTGCCTTGGTGTTGGCCATCGACCGTGGAGTATCTTGCCATGTTATGAGCGGTGCCGGTATCGAAACACCAACAGGCGATACCCGCTTCGTCGCTCCCGCGATTGGAGAACGCGCCGAAACGAAACGCTTTGTCTTTCGCGATTGGAATCCGGTGCTCGGTCTTGGAGACCAAAAACCCGGTTTTGGCGGTTCAGCAGCCGCGTGCGTTGCAGCCTGTATCGCGAGCGGTCGAGACGGAAAAGATGCATTTGAGATTCATCGTCGCGTTCAAGGATCCGGTTCGGGCATAGATGTAGCCGCCAGCCTGTACGGCGGCATGATTCGGTTTCAATCCGGTTCAATTTCAATGGAAACACCGTGTTATCCCGTGGTGATCTGGTCCGGACGTTCAGCCAAAACCGGCCCTCGCGTCCAACATTATCTGCACTGGCACACACGCAGCTCGTTTGTTGAACGAAGCACAGCGCTCGTCAATTCCTTTTCACAAGATCCCGTTTCCGTGATACAAGAATTGTATTCTCTCCTTCGGCATATGGCAAAACAAGCAGATATTCAGTATGAAACAGCGACCCTCAATCGGATCGCAGATATTGCATCCTCACACGGGGGCGCCGCCAAACCATCCGGAGCAGGCGGCGGAGATTGTGCGATTGCGTTTTTTCCCACAACCGCCCAAAAAGAAGACTTCGTTCTGGAAAGTGAGCACGAGGGCTTTTCCATCATTCCAGTCCAACCGGCTCCCGGAGCCAAATTGGAGTATCTATGAGTAACATATCCAGTCGTAAGGCCGATCACATCGATCTTTGCATCGAAGGAGATGTCGGCTTTCATCAAAAGACCAACCTCTTTGAAGAAGTGGAACTCATCCATGACGCCCTTCCGGAATTGGCCGTCTCAGACATTGACTTGCGTACAGAATTTGCGGGTGTAACCCTCCAAGCGCCGTTGGTTATCGCCGCGATGACCGGTGGTGTGGATCGCGCAGAGGAAATAAACCGAAATCTAGCCAAAACCGCTCAAAAGTACGGTATTGGATTTGCCTTTGGTAGCCAAAGACCGTGGCTCAGTAAAAACATCCGTGATGGATACCTCGTCCGTGATGTAGCTCCGGATGCGCTTCTACTCGGGAACATTGGGATTGTACAAGCAGCCCAAACCACCAGCAAAGCGTTGGCAGATATGTTGAACGCGTGCGGTGTAAACGCCGTTTGTATACATCTCAATCCCGCCATGGAATTGGTACAACCCGAAGGAGATCAAGATTTCCGATATGGACTCGAAACCATTGCCCGACTGCAAGAAGATCTCGATATCCCCATCATCATCAAGGAGACCGGATGCGGTCTATCGCGCAGTGTGGGCGAGCGCATCACCAAACTGGGTATCGAATGGGTCGATATTTCCGGTGCTGGTGGAACGTCATGGGTCGCCGTTGAAACCCACCGCGCACAAGATAAGAAAAAGCGCCTTGGACATACCTTTTGGGATTGGGGAATCCCAACGGCCGCCAGCGTTGCCCAATTAAACGGCCTGGGACTGGGTATGTGTGCTACAGGAGGAATCCGCAATGGTCTTATGATCGCCAAGGCCGTGGCGATGGGTGCCTCTTGTGGAGGAATGGCTCGGGCGTTTTTACAGGCATATGCAGCCGGTGGCGTCGAAGGCCTGGAGCAAGAAATCGAACAGGTCATCCAAGAGATTCGAATCGCATTTTTATTGTGTGGAGCCAAAAATGTTCGCGAAATGCAGGAGAGACCGCTGGTATTCGGTCCAAAACTCCAGCGCTGGATCCCAAAAGATGC
>JAYYRF010000824.1:0-9218 GCA_036127535.1 Myxococcota bacterium
CCGCGTCTCCGTGCAGCAGAAGCGGCACAATCGCCTTTTCGCCTCCCGCTCCAATCTGATCTTGACGCGCGCGCGACCGGCCTTCAACAACCGGGTTCACCGCTTCCAAATGAGAGGGATTGAAGGCAAGCGTGACGCGAACTTTATCACCAGATGTCGTCACGAAATGGTTTGAATACCCCAAGTGATACTTAACATCACCGGAGCGTTCAAAGACGCGGTGCGACTCGTCATCAAATTCGTCAATGATATAGCGGATGGGTTTGTTTAAAATGTTTGCCAACACATTTAAACGACCTCGGTGTGCCATGCCCAGCATGACCCTCTGAGCACCATCTTCAGAGAGATGATCGATCAACGAGGCAAGCAGTGGGATTAACGGTTCTGCACCCTCAATCGAGAATCGCTTTGTACCTGGATAGCGATTGTGTAATAACTGTTCAAAATTTTCCGCATCGGCCAAATGACGAAGCAAACGCAGTTGCTGTTCCGTATCTAATATGGGAGAATCGTGTAAGGTTTCAAATCGTCTTTGCAACCATTTCTTCTTTTCGGGATCATTGATGTTCATAAACTCGACCCCGAATCCACCGCAATACGCACGACGCATGCGAGAGATTAAGGCCCGCAGGGAAATAAATTCGCCCACACCAAACACGCCTGTACCCGAAACCACATGATCCAAATCTGATTCGGTCAACCCGTAATATTCAGGGTCTAGCTCTGGGTGCTGAAGGATGATCCTGCGACCGAGCGGGTCTATATTCGCCTCGGTATGACCACGCACACGAAAAGCATTAATGAGTTGCGCCACCTTTGCTTGGCGGTGCGCAACCGAGGCCGAAACGATGGAGCCCCCCCCTGTTCGTGCCTGGAAGACCGTGGAGGGTTGCTCTTGTTGGGGAGTGTAGTTTGTAACGGAATCTTTATCTAATTCTTCAAACACTTTCGCCCACTGCGAATCAACCGAATTGGGATCATCTAACCAAGCTAAATATTTTTCGTCTAAAAACGCTGCGTTATCTCCAGTAAGCAAACTCTCTTTGTCCATGATCTTTCCGTAATCCTAAAAAATGTGATGAATGCACATATCATCTTTTGCAAAGAATAGGAAGGCATTTGCCGATTACGTGTCATTTGAATGTCGGAATTCGACAAATGAAAAAAAAACTTTATAAGGCTATCAGATAAATTTAAATTCGGGGTATAGAAGATGTTTTTCAACCTTTTAATGAGTTTCGTTGTTTCGAACGCTAACGCCAAATGCGAAGGGTATGTGCGAAAGGCCGCAAGCACGAATGGTAAACAAGTCATTCAAGCTTTGAAGAGAACACACAAATGCGATCCAGTTGTAGCAAAGGATAATTTCTTTGAATTCATGAAACGAGCAAACGACATGGAGACCTTGTCTGCGCTGTCCTTGGCCGCTTTGGAGTTAGACCCTCTGCTTTGGGAGCCCGTAGGCCTGATCCCGGGTAAGATATCCGATTACAGCAAGCGAGACGCATTAACAACAAAACTTGGCTCACAATGCGGAGAAGTGGAAAATCTACGGCAGTTTTTGAAGATGTCTTATGTCAGCATGGGCGACAATGACTTCGGTCTTTGGGACGATGCATACATCAGCTGCCAAGACAAGGAAATCGATGATTGGATCATTCAACTTGTGGAAAATCCACCACAAAAAAGCTTCAACGATAAGTATAACTCCATGCTCGAGATCATCGTTAAGAAGAAGTCGGTAAACGCTCTTCCACATTTGAAAGTGGCCGCGATTGCCGCAGCAGAAAACGGTCCTTACGGAGATATTCTGCGCGCGACGGAGGAAACGGTCGCAACGGACTTTGGTGGGGAGATGCCACCAGAAGACAAGAAGGCACTGGAAGATACCCTTCTTGCGATCGCACAAAAGGTCGACACGCAAAAGGCAAAAGACGTTGCGTTCCAGCTTGCCTCTTCCGGTTCAGAAGAAAAAGCAGCACAACTCTTACCAACAATATACGCAAACTATTATAAAAATAACAGCTTCAGCTATGCGGTTGCAGCCGTTGAACTCGGGAATTGTGGCGGTGAGAAAAAAGCCGTTATCCACTTTGCCGAAGTACTGGACAAAAGCATTCGCTGGTCGATCCAAAACGAAATTACAGAACCCCTGCGCTCCTCAAAATCGAAGCTGGCGAAATGCGATAGCGAAGGCGATTGGGCTATATTACAGAGTCCTACACCGGTTTCAAGCGGGAAAGACATCAAGTCTTGGACCGCAGAAGTGCAAGAGCAATACGCATCCAAAGGCTACAAAGTAAAGCTCCAAAAAGAAAAGAAAATTACGCTGGAGTAATACAACGTTTCACCGAGCAAGCCGAAATGCGGCAGATAAAAAAAGGGTTTGTTAAAAAGCCTTTTTTATCGTGCCTTGTGAACAGAGATGGAATAGTTCTTATGTTGATCGCTCTTCCCTCAATTCAAATCCTCCCATGATCTCTACCTTCATATTTTATCTCCCATTCTTCTCCTGCAATACACCAAAGGAATCCGACGTTATCCTCCCCTCTATCGAGGCCGGTACGCCAAAGATCGGTGCTGCCGAGGCGCCTTTGGACTTTCCAATAGGCTCTCCGCTCGGTGGATACACGGCACGCTGTGGATATATGGGGGGGGCTGCGAAGCCCGACAACCGAAAAAGTGCGTACATACAATCGTTCAGTCCATCTGCCGGGATTCAAACGACTCCAATGACAAAGGTGCTATGGCTCGAAAATGGGGATCAGCATTTTGTTCTGATCAAAGCTGATTTATACAAGGCATACGATGAGCTTGTAGAAGAGATTGAAGATCAACTCGAAGAGGCAACAGGCTTCGATATGGATGGACGGGTGATCATTACGACGAGCCATACCCATCACGCACCGGGCAATTTTAGCGACCAAATTACATTCTATCTCGGCGGTGATCGCTACAACGAAGAAAACTTTCGTCGTCTCGTAAAGACAATTACAGACACGTCCATGGAAGCGTACAACACGCGAGAGGAAGGAGCAATCGGTCTGTCCGTACACAAAGATTGGGATCCGCTCGACGAGATTTATACCGATAGACGTCCTGAAAATGATGAACTCGATCTGTGGCCGGATCAGGTTTTGGGTAAAGACCCTTACTTGTGGATGCTCCGAGCAGATGATTTGGAAGGGAATCCGATTGCGGTATTTTTCAATTTCGGCATTCACGGCACGGGGTTGGGTACCCAAAACACTCTGATGTCGACCGATGTAACCGGTGCTATGGAGAATGTGCTCCAATCGCGATTTGATCCTTCTGTCATCATTTCTCATTTCCAAGGCCCCGGTGGAGATATTCGCCCCGTTACCAGTGCGGCGAGAGGGCATGACTTTGCCCAACTGGAGGCGCTGGGTGAACTCGCAGTAGACCGCATATACGATGCTTGGAGCTCCACACCCACCGCAAGCACACCCATTGAAATAGAAAGCGTAGGCCGTTCGGTACCGCAATCTCTGACCGATATACGGGTAACGCGCAACGGAACCGTAGATTGGTATTACAATCCTTTCGATAAAGACTATGTTCCGGATGATGTTGTCTACGACGAAAACGGAGACATCATGTCTCCATTAGACGAGTTTAATGCCGAATTTGGGGGCGTATTCTGTGGATACGACGATCCGCTCATCTCAACCGGCACCATCGGCTCCAACGTGTTTCCATATGATGGCTGCACCCAAGTCGATCTGATCTCTTATGTGCTCAACGGCTTGTTCCAACTCACCGACTTTGTCGAAGGAGGAGAAGCACCGCTACCTCTCCCCTCTTCGACACGCGCAGCCATTAATTCCACACGAATCGGCCCCTTGCGAATTCGTAAAGAGAACGGGGAAGAGATCAACGACGACCTCTTGATGGGCTTCTTCCCGGGAGAAGCCACCAGTCTCTTCGCAAATCAATTCCGTAGACGAGCCAAAAGTGAAGTCGGATTTGAAACGGTCATGACTGTCGGCTATTCCCAAGATCACGAAGGCTACCTTCTCATTCCAGAAGACTGGCTCGTTGGGGGAGAAGAACCCAATATCAGTCTTTGGGGTCCATTACAAGGTGAATATATCATGGAGAACAGTCTCCAAATGACAGAAGAGCATCTCACAACCCCCGTTTTGGAACCGCAAGACCCCGACGATAAGTGGCAGCCAACCTCATATCCCCAAAGAGATCTCCCAACCCTCGCACCCGATGAGACACCAACCGCAGGTATAGCGCTGACCGAAATACCCGAATACATTTACAACTACTTTGACATCGAACTCGCATTGTCCCCCCCCAGTACGGTACGGAGAGGGCAAGACATCGTTCAATTCATGTGGGAAGGCGGGGATCCCGGTGTAGATTCACCAAACATTATTTTAGAACGCTCCAACAATGGCGTTTGGGAAGAGGTTACGCTCGACTCAGGACATGTCGTGGATGAGACGCGTCCGGACATCATCTTTACGCTTACCCCGTCACCGCTATACCCTCTTTCTGCTCTCCAAGTCAACTACGACACACTTTTTTGGCAAGCGGTTCCCTCACTCGGAGATCGCATGGGACTTCCGGAAGGTACATACCGATTCCACATCTACGGAAAGTCTTTCATCGGAGGCACAGAAACCTGGCCATGGGCAACCGAAGAGTATGAATTAACCTCTCCAGAGTTTTCCGTCGTTCCTGGAGATATAACGGTTTCTCTCAACGAGAATACGCTGGAAATCTCCTTTGACGGACCTGAAAAAGGGTTTCGACTCTTAAGCTTAGATGGCGCTTCAGATGGAGCCAACCCTCCCGTCGATCCCAGCGTGACACTGACGTACATCGATGGAACAGAGATTGCGCTCGATACCAACCCCATTTTGATGGACGGTAAACTCTCTTACACAATTGATGACACAAACGAGCTTGTCTCTATATCTGTAGTGGATCTCTATGGCAACAGCGGCACTTGGGAGGTAGAATGAAAAAATTTATTGCCGTCGCCGGAAATATGGGCGTTGGAAAGACCAGCATGGTCAAATTCCTATGTAATAACTATGGTTTTGAGGCAGTGTATGAGCCGTACATGGACAACCCTTATCTCGACGACTTCTATCTCAATATGAAGCGATGGGGCTTCCATTCTCAACTCTACTTCCTAACCCACAAGTTCCGCTTGCATATGGAACTGAGTCACCAACCCAAAACGGTCGTACAGGATCGCAGCATCTACGAAGACGCAGAGATCTTCTGTCGCAGTCTATACATGCAAAGAAAGATATCCAAAAGGGATTTTGAGACGTATATGGAACTGTACAACACCATGCGATCAGCCCTGCAGCCACCAGATCTGATGATCTATCTTCGTTGTTCTGTGCGTGCGATTAAACGACGTATCAAAAAACGGGGGCGTCCAAGTGAGCAAAATATATCCAATAGCTACATACGCAATCTCAACAAGCTCTATGAATCTTGGATTGATAACTACAAACTATCTCCCCTACTGATCTGGGATTCCGAAAATATGGATTACTTTACCGATCTTTTCGATCGCATGGAATTTCAGCGCAGCATAGAACGGTGCCTGTAGTCAAACACTACGATTTTTTTAGAACCCACACCTTACCTCTGCTTCCATCCAATGCGATTTCATCTCCGGTATGGATTTGATCCGTTGCCCGAAAGACTCCTGCAACGGCAGGTAGTTTATATTCACGGGCAATTACAGCTCCGTGGGAGAGCATCCCGCCCAGCTCCATGATCAAACCACCGGCGCGTAAAAATAAGGGTGTCCAGCCGGGTTCTGCACTGGATACGATCAAGATTTCTCCCTCCTGCAAAGCACCGATCTCGGAAGCATCTTGGATTACACGGGCCAAACCGCGAGCCACTCCGCTGGAAATACCCAACCCTTGGAGACTGCCCCCAATGTTATGGTATTGTGGTTGATCTCCAACGAGAAGCTTCGGCGGTTTTTCTCCTTCTGCCCAGCGTTTGTAAGCGCTTTGCCAATTGGCCTCACGCTCAAGACTCAACGCCTTCGCATTCTTCAAATCACCATCCCATAACAGAAGAATCTCTTCCTTCGTCAGATGCCGAAGTGCGATCCCACTTTCTTTTTCCAACCATAACCACGCTTGCTTCCAGCTCCACAGTAAACGCTCGAAGTGAAAACGCTGCTCCTCTCGCAAAAAGAGGTATCTCTGCGTCAGTCGAACGATATATCGAAGATTTTTGGGCAAAGCTTTCGTCTGTTCATTCGTAGCGCGCAACCGAATACGCTCTTCGTTTTGTGGATCTGAACCGCCGGCTGCAATACCGGCCAACACATGCAATTGCTCGAGATCTTCACACCACCTGGGTGCAAACAAGGCCCAAGAATTGCCGCTGCGATGACCGAATTCATGTAGAAATTCGTCCTCGGAGATCTGATCTTTACCCAATAACCAAAGGGCGCGATTGCTGCGTTGGGTGGCCGTCGTTCGGTACGCGCGCAAGACAACGGGCAGTACCTTCTCATACCCTCCTTCTTTCAACCTCCAAGAGGCGATTTGGTGCCAAAGATTTGCGAAAATTAAAGAACATATATGAACCTTGGTATACTCCCTTGCCATTTCATACGATTGCTCGACGCGCTTCACGGCTTGTGATTTTGTCACAAGCGGCGTTTGATTTTGCTTCAGGAATACATCCAGTCTTTTCAGATAATCGTCCCAATGTCGCCAATTGAGAAATGGATTCCATCGAAAGCGTTGCCAACGCTTTTCTTGAAACGTCGTTTGAAATATAGAAGCGTATACCCGAAAGCTGGGCGCACATGCATGGCGCAAACGCCAATTTTTTTGCTCATCCTCCGGCAGCATTTCCAAAAAGAAGCCCGGTATTGGTTCTGCGCCCGGTAATTTAAACACCAGTTTTCGAAATATCGTCGCATTAATATAGGGAGAAAAGTCGTGTAAGCGTACTGCAGAACCACCGCCCAAGTAATCTGCAGAGGTTTTGGGGTACTCGATGAAATAAGATATCAAAGAGCCCATCTCCGACCATCCCAGTTGCGTGGACGGAATCATCCAGCGTTCCCCCAAGAATTGCCTCGTCCAAATAATGTCTTCTTTTTCTTTCTCCGATGCAAGCGTTGTAATCGAACGCGTTTGTAGAAAAACGAGTTTACCCGTAGCGTCCATAGCCCACTCTATATCCTGTGGCACTCCCAGGTGTCTTTCCAACATCAACCCTTTTCGACACAGCACTCTTAGCATCTCTAAAGAAGGCCCTGAACCATGCTGCTGCTCTTCCAAAAGCTGCACCTGAACACGGGCAGCCAGCCTCCCCCAAAAACGTCTGTGACTTCGTGGACGTTTAAAGAGATAAAAGTTTGGTACGACTTGAGAAGAGACGAGCTTTTCCCCTTGCCCACAAACGGTTTCGATGCTCATTTCACGCCAAGAACCATTGAGTGGGTTGATGGTAAACAGTACACCCGCATAAGCGGATTCTACTTGAGGTTGGATCAAGAGAGCCATTCCGTCCAAACGAGGGACGCTTTGACGGTAGGTTTGAATGTCTGGAGCAAAATAACGCATCCAACAGTCTAAAACGGCTTGAATGAGTTCTCTTTGAGATTGAATATTCAAACGCGTCTCGTATTGTCCTGCAAAAGACTGCGTCGCACCATCCTCATCCACTGCACTCGACCGAACCACGAGCGGATACCCCAACTGACCCGCGATGGATTCCAGCGAACGTATCGTTTTTATTGGCAAAGACAAGTCAGGAAAGGCCCTGTAGATCTCTGTAAACTGTTTGGCGCTGGCCTGTTCTTGCCAAAGAGAGTGATGTTGCAAGAAGTCGTGTAATGCCTTTGTTGTGAGAACAAATGTCGTAGGAATATGTAAGCCGTGAGATTGAAGCGTTTTGAGCCCTCGTCCCTTTGCTCCCATTACCGAAGTTTGATCTTCTGAAAGATATTCCAGTGGAACTATTAGCGTGTTTGAAGAATCGTTCATTTCGGTTTCGGTACGCCTTGCATGGTTTCGCCCAAAAAATTTTGTTTGGAACTCCTTGACAGGTGTTTACTTATAAAATAAATGAAAACCAGAATCCATGAATTACCTCAAAATTATACAATATTTCCAAAATTTTGGTATTCATAACGTTTAAATCAGTAGTTTACGACCCAACCTTGCTGCACAGCACAAGTCCAACACGCAACGTGATTAACTGTGTTGCAGAGCAATTTATTGAGACCCAAGCCATGATAAGCGATGAACGTTCGCCCGAATAACCCTCTTATCGTCCAAAGCGACGGTAAGATACTGCTGGAAGCAAAACACGCAAAATATGAAGAAGTACGCGACTTTCTGTCGTACTTCTCCGAGTTAGAGTCAAGCCCAGAGTTACTGCACACCTATAGAATTACTCCCTTATCCCTTTGGAACGCGGCTTCCTCCGGAATGGAGTCAAAGGTGATTATCGATAATCTGCAAACGTACTCCAAATTTGGACTCCCCAAAGAGATTATTGAAGAAATCGAAGATATGCTGGGGCGTTATGGATTGGTTCAACTCGTTCCACACCCAACGAATCCAAAAGAAAAGATTCGACTGCGCTTCGAGACGGCCTTTGTCGCAAAACTCGTCACAGAGGATCCTCGCTTACGCTCGAACGTACTCGCTGACGACAACAACAACTGGTGTATTTTAAAAGGACATAGAGGTCTGTTTAAACAGCGCGCTTTGCTTTCCCGTTGGCCAGTACAAGACTTAGCTGGTTTTGTCGATGGAGATCACTTAGACGTTACGCTTCGCACCGAGCTGAAATCAAACGGTAAGCCCTTTGCACCGCGCGACTATCAACAAGAAGCCGCTGATCGCTGGTTCCAAGAAGGCAAGCCAAGCGGTGGATGTGGAGTTGTTGTACTCGCCTGTGGTGCCGGAAAGACCATCGTCGGGATTACGGCCATGAATTTGGTGAATCGTAAAACCCTCATCTTGGCGACCAATCAAGCATCCGTCAATCAATGGATTCGAGAAATTTTAGACAAAACCGAGCTGACAGCCGACGATGTGGGTGCGTACACGGGAGAGAGTAAAGAAATCAAATCGATCACGGTTGCAACCTATCAAATCTTAACTTGGAGACGCTCTAAAAACGCAGTATTTGAGCACCTTCATCTATTTGAAGAGGAGAACTGGGGACTGGTT